>JAEZLX010000167.1 GCA_023415035.1 Pseudomonadota bacterium
CGGGAAGGTTGGGGGCTCATCGAATGGGGGGTGTTCCGTTAAACTGGATGACGTTGACGTAAACGTCACATACCGGGCATTCTACGGAGTGCCCGGAAACCTTGCTGCCAGCCGACCCAACGCATCGAACATGGCCACCAACCCGACCTACACGATCAGTGACCTTGCCCGCGAGTTCGATCTGACCACGCGCGCGATCCGCTTCTACGAGGACATGGGACTGCTGCAGCCCACGCGCAGCGGGCCGGGCGGGCGCAACCGGGTGTACAGCACGCGCGACCGCACTCGGCTGAAGCTGACATTGCGTGCCAAGCGGCTGGGGCTGAGCCTGACCGAGGCCAAGGACATCATCGACATGTACGACAGCCCGCGCGACACGGTGCCGCAACTGCGCAAGTTCCTGTCGGTGCTGGCGGGGCACAAACGGCAGCTGGAGGAGCAGCTGGCCGACCTCATGGCCAACCTGGACGAGGTCAAGGTGCACGAAAAGGAGGCGCGGGCTCTGCTGGCAAAGCTGGAGAAGCAGCCCAAGGAGGGCTCGCGTCCGGCCGGCCGCAAGGCCAGGGCCTGAGCCGCGACGTCACGCGGCGGCGACGCAAGTGTTGCCGTGTCCGCCGGACATGCCCCATAATTGACGTTTACGTAAACGTCATACATGGTCTGCCACGATGCGACCGGATGACCGTCAGGAGACAGACCGTGTAGCCAGCCCTCAGCCATCAGACAACCGGCCTGCGGCCGCGCCCGGCACGGGTGAGGTACGCACGGTGGTGAGTGGCCAGATCGGCGGCTGACGCGTTTCCCATTCCCTTCCAGACAGCAGGAGAATCCCATGACCAATCTGCCCGGCCTCAACTTCCAGCTCGGTGAGGACATCGACGCGCTGCGCGATGCGGTGCGCGAGTTCGCGCAGGCCGAGATCGCGCCGCGTGCGGCCGAGATCGATCGCACGGACCAGTTTCCGATGGACTGCTGGCGCAAGATGGGCGAGCTGGGCGTGCTGGGCATCACGGTGCCGGAGGAATACGGCGGCGCCAACATGGGATATCTGGCCCACATGGTGGCGATGGAGGAGATCAGCCGTGCCAGCGCCTCGGTGGGCCTGTCGTATGGCGCGCACAGCAACCTGTGCGTGAACCAGATCAACCGCAACGGCAACGAGGAGCAGAAGCGCAAATACTTGCCCAAGCTGATCAGCGGCGAGCACGTGGGCGCGCTGGCCATGAGCGAGCCGGGCGCCGGCTCCGACGTGATCAGCATGAAGCTGCGCGCCGAGGACAAGGGCGGCTACTACCTGCTCAACGGCTCGAAGATGTGGATCACCAACGGGCCCGACGCCGACACCCTGGTGGTGTACGCGAAGACCGAACCCGAGCTGGGCGCGCGTGGCGTCACGGCCTTTCTGATCGAGAAGGGCATGAAGGGCTTCTCGGTGGCGCAGAAGCTCGACAAGGTGGGCATGCGCGGCAGCCACACCGGCGAGCTGGTGTTCCAGAACGTGGAGGTGCCGGCGGAAAACATCCTGGGTGGCCTCAACAACGGGGCCAAGGTGCTGATGAGCGGCCTCGACTACGAGCGTGCGGTGCTGACCGGCGGTCCGCTGGGCATCATGCAGGCGGTGATGGACAACGTGATCCCCTACATCCACGACCGCAAGCAGTTCGGGCAGAGCATCGGAGAATTCCAGCTGATCCAGGGGAAAGTGGCGGACATGTACACTGTGCTGCAGGCCGCGCGCAGTTTCGCCTATACCGTGGCCAAGAACCTCGACCTGCTGGGCACCGAGCATGTGCGCCAGGTGCGCAAGGATTGCGCTTCGGTCATCCTCTGGACCGCCGAGAAGGCCACCTGGATGGCCAGCGAAGGCGTGCAGATCTACGGAGGCAACGGGTACATCAACGAATACCCGCTCGCCCGGCTGTGGCGGGACGCGAAACTGTACGAAATCGGTGCCGGCACCAGCGAGATCCGTCGCATGCTGATCGGCCGCGAGCTTTTCGCGGAGACCTGCTGAGCGGCCACGCGCTGTCCGGCACACCATCCACCGGACAGAAAGAGAGTATTTCATGAGCACCACCTCCATCGACGAGCTGTTCGAGCACAACCGCGAGTGGGCTGAGAGCATGGAGCGTGAGCGGCCAGGCTTCTTCACCGGGCTGCAGGCGCAGCAGAAACCCAAGTACATGTGGATCGGCTGCTCCGACAGCCGCGTGCCAGCCAACCAGATCACCGGCCTGGAGCCGGGCGAGGTCTTCGTGCACCGCAACGTGGCCAACGTGGTGGTGCCCAGCGACCTGAACTGCCTGTCCACCATCCAGTACGCCGTGGACCAGCTCAAGGTCCAGCACCTGATGGTGGTGGGCCACTATGGCTGCGGCGGCGTGCTGGCCGCGCTGGAAGGCATGCGCCTGGGCCTGGTGGACAACTGGACACGCCATGTGCGCGATGTGCGCGACAAGCATTACGACCTGCTCAAGGCGACGCCCGCGCAGTGGCGGCACGACGTGCTTTGCGAGCTCAATGCCATCGAGCAGGTCGTCAACGTCGCGCAGAGCACGGTCATGCAGGATGCCTGGGCGCGCGGCCAGCGCGTGACGTTGCACGGCTGGTGCTACAGCCTCAAGAACGGGCTGATCACCAACCTGCGCATGACGGTGCCGGGCGAAGGCGGTCTGCACGAGATCCATCAGCGTGCCGTGGCGATGGTGGCCGAGCGTCAGCGCGACTGAGCTCGCGGCGGGAGGCGGTTTCTCGTGGCGACGATGTTTCCGCAGCGACTCGATTCCTCCGTGGCCTATGACATCGCCAAGGCGATGCTGGACGGCTTCAACCGCCACTACCGCCTGTTCCGAGCCGAGTCGGCGCGCGCCAAACACCGTTTCGAAACACGTGACTGGGTGGCGCAGCAGCGCGCCCAGCACGAGCGCATCGAGTTCTACGACCTGCGCGTGAAGGAATGCGTCAAGCTCCTGACCAAGGAGTTTGGCGCCGACGCGCAGCCGATGGCGGTGTGGGAGCAGGTCAAGCTCCACTACATCGGTCTGCTGGTCAACCACCACCAGCCGGAGCTGGCCGAGACCTTCTTCAACTCGGTGACGACCAAGATCCTGCAGCGGGCGTACTTCCACAACGACTTCATCTTCGTGCGGCCGGCGGTCTCGACCGAGTACATCGAGAACGACGAACCGCGCGCTCCGCCGACCTATCGCTGCTACTACCCGACACGGGAGAGCATGCTGGCTGACGTGCGCCGGCTGCTGGACGACTTCGACCTGCGGGTGCCGTTCGAGGATACGGCGCGCGACGCGGCGCTGGTGCTGGCGGCGATGAAGCGGCATTTCGATCACGGCCGGCTGCGCTCGAACTTCCAGTTCCAGGTGCTCTCGGCCCTGTTCTTCCGCAACAAGGCGGCCTACGTGATCGGGCGCATGATCAATGGTGCCCAGGAAGTGCCTTTTGCGCTGCCGATCCTGCACAACGACCGCGGGCGGCTGTTCGTCGACGCGGCCCTGTTCGGAGAAGAGGACCTGCTGATGCTGTTCTCGTTCGCGCGCGCCTACTTCATGGTGGACATGGAGGTGCCGAGCGCCTTCGTGCAGTTCCTGCGCCACCTCATGCCGCGCAAGCCGCGCGCCGAGCTGTACAACGCGCTGGGCCTGGCCAAGCAGGGCAAGACGCTGTTCTACCGCGACTTCCTGTTCCACATGCGGCACTCCACCGACCGCTTCCGCATCGCGCCCGGCATCCCCGGGCTGGTGATGCTGGTGTTCGACCTGCCGAGCTTTCCCTTCGTGTTCAAGCTCATCCGCGACGTGATACCGCAGCCCAAGGACACGACGCGGGAAAAGGTGCGCGCCAAGTATCAGCTGGTCAAGCGGCACGATCGCGTCGGGCGCATGGCCGAGACGATGGAATTTTCGCTGGTGGCCTTTCCGCGCGAGCGTTTCAGCGACGAACTGATCGAGGAGATCCGGCGCTGCGCGCCGAGCCAGATTGAGATCAGCGACCGCGACGGGGACGGGCGCACCGAGGTGATCCTGCGTCACGTCTACATCGAGCGGCGCATGATCCCGCTGAACCTGTACCTGCAGGAACTGCTGGAGACGCTGCAGGACCCGGCGGCGGAGACGGCCGCACGGGAGCGGGCGAGCACGCAGCTGGCGCAAGTGGTGACCGACTACGGCCAGGCCATCAAGGATCTGGTGGCGGCCAACATCTTTCCGGGCGACATGCTGTGGAAGAACTTCGGCCTCACGCGCCAGGGCAAGGTCGTGTTCTACGACTACGACGAGATCGAGTACGTGACGGACTGCTGCTTCCGCGCCGTGCCGGCGCCGCGCTGCGAGGAGGAGGAGCTCTCGGGCGAGGTCTGGTATCCGGTCGGTCCGCACGACGTGTTTCCCGAGACCTTTGCCCCGTTCCTGCTGGGGCACCCGCTGGTGCGCGAGGCTTTCATGGCGCACCATGCAGACCTGCTCGACCCTGCGTTCTGGCTGGCACACCAGCGCCGCATCGCGCATGGCCATTTGTACGACGTCTATCCCTATGAACAGGCCAGGCGCTTTCGGGCCGAGACCCGGATACCGGAGGCGGCCTGAGCCGGACAATGCTTTTTCAACAACCCATCCAAGGAGACCACACCATGAGCCAATCAGATCAGGATCCCATCGTCATCGTCGGTGCCGCGCGTACGCCCATGGGGGCGTTCCAGGGCGATTTCTCCAGCCTGGCCGCGCATGACCTGGGCGCGGTCGCGATCAAGGCCGCGATCGAGCGCGCGGGTGTGGATGGCGCGCAGGTGGACGAGGTGCTGTTCGGCAACTGCCTGATGGCCGGCCAGGGCCAGGCGCCGGCGCGTCAGGCGGCGCTCAAGGCGGGGCTGCCGCTGTCGGCGGGGGCGGTGACGCTGTCCAAAATGTGCGGCTCGGGCATGAAAGCCACGATGCTTGCGCACGACATGCTGCTGGCCGGCAGCGCCGAGGTGATGGTGGCCGGGGGCATGGAGAGCATGACCAACGCGCCCTACCTGATGCTCAAGGGCCGCGGCGGCTACCGCATGGGGCATGACCGGATCTTCGACCACATGATGCTCGACGGTCTGGAAGACGCCTACGAGCCGGGCCGCAGCATGGGCACCTTCGGCGAGGACTGCGCGGCCAAGTATCAGTTCACGCGCGAGCAGCAGGATGCGTTCGCGATTGCTTCGGTGGAGCGCGCCAAGGCCGCTTCGGACAGCGGTGCGTTCGCGCACGAGATCGCGCCCGTGACGGTGAAGGAGCGCAGCGGAGAGCGCGTGGTGACGGTGGACGAGGGACCGGGCAAGGTGAAGCTCGACAAGATCCCGACGCTTCGTCCGGCGTTCAAGAAGGACGGCACGATCACGGCCGCCTCGAGCTCGTCCATCAACGACGGCGCCGCCGCGCTGGTGCTGATGCGCGCTTCCACCGCCCAGGCGCGGGGGCTCAAGCCGCTGGCGCGCATCGTGGGCCATGCGACCCATGCGCAGGAGCCCAACTGGTTCACGACGGCGCCGGTGTTCGCGACCGAGAAACTGCTGAAAAAGACAGGCTGGTCGGTGGCGGACGTGGACCTGTGGGAGGTGAACGAGGCCTTCGCCGTGGTGCCGATGGCGCTGATGCACGACCTGAAGGTGCCGCACGAGAAGGTCAACGTCAACGGTGGCGCCTGCGCGCTGGGCCACCCGATCGGCGCCAGCGGCGCGCGCATCCTCGTCACGCTGCTGTACGCGCTGCAGGCGCAAGGCAAGAAAAAGGGTGTCGCGACGCTGTGCATCGGCGGCGGCGAGGCCACGGCCATGGCGATCGAACTGCTCTGATCAGCATTCCGGAAAGAGGGGCTTTCTCCCCCCTCTTATTGGTAATAACACGTATCAATATGTAATATAAGTTGTCGATGATGAAGTGATCCGCCACAACGACACAAAGGGCATCGACGTGAAATTCAGCAGCAAGCTTCTTCTTTGCGCCGTGGTACCCGCCGCGCTGTTCATCCTTGGCCTGGTCGGCAGCATCGGTGGCCTGGTCCAAACCAAGAATGAATTCAAGCGCTACATCGAGACCGAGCAGCGCATCAGTACCGGCCTGACCGAGATGTATGCCCAGGGTTTGCAGATGGGGCAGGCGCTGCGCAATATCGTGCTCGACCCGGCCAACCCGCAGGCGCCGAAGAATCTGGATGCCGCGCGTGCGGCATACGAGAAGGCGTATGCCGACGCGGCCGAGGTCGCAAAAGGCACCGCGTTCGAAGCCGGGCTGGCGGGGTTGCCGGCGCTGCGCGCGACCCATGCCCAGGCACAGGAGAAGGTGTTGGCGATGGTCAAGCAGCAGTCGCCAGAGACGATCCGGTTCATCAACAGCACGGAAACGCCGGCCTGGCGCACGCTGAGGGGAGAACTGCTGAAGCTGGTCGAAGCGGCCGGCAAGGCGTCGGACGCGGCGCAGGCCGATGTCG
>JAEZLX010000183.1 GCA_023415035.1 Pseudomonadota bacterium
TCCATCAGGAAGTTGATCTTGTCGAACAGGAACGCGGTGTGCCCATCGAGCGAATCGAGGTCGCGCAGAATCTGGCGCGCGTCTTCGAACTGTTCGGCACTGAGCAGGCGGCTGCGCATCATGAAACTCACGGCGCGCCGGGTGTCCATCACGTTGCGGCGGATGCGTCCGGACATGTCCTCGTGCCGGGCGATGGCCGCCAGTGCCTCGCTCAGCAGGGTATCCGAAGCGTCGCTGTGAAGCACCTTGCCGCTGACGACCTCGATCTCGTCGTAGATGTCCTCCAGCGTGTCGGCGCAGTACTCGGCGTCGGCGTCGAACAGCATCAGCAGCACGTCCTTTGCGTCGTCGATCAGGCCGGGCATGCGACGCGCGCGCATGCGAAGCAGGCGGAACACGGGCACGTCCTCGTCGTGGATCGAGAACAGCACGCCGTGGCTCTTGAGCGTGTCGTTGTGTTCGTTGAGGATGAAGGCCACGCGAACCGAGCGCGGGTCTTCGTCGTCGGTGATCAGAAAGTCGCTGCGGACGTGCAGCTCGCCGTTGTCCTCCTCGAAAAAGCGTGCCGACTCCTCGATGTCGTCGTCCATCGCGTCCTCGGGGATGGACAGGCCGAAGTGCTGCTTGACCCAGCGCCGCTCCTCGATGGTGGGGTCCTCCAGGTCGACCCAGATGGGCTTGACCCGGGTGAGCTCCTCGAGCGATTCGATTTCTTCCTGGAACAGGCGGCCATTGGCCAGGGTAAAGACATTGAGCATGACGGCGCTCCCTGCGATGTCGGGTGTGGCGTGGGGAGGGGAGGCCTGTGGCCTCCGGGGGGCGGACGGCGGCGCTTTCAGCCGGCCAGCCACCCGCACACAGTCTCAATGAACCGGCTGTTCAGCAGGGGCCGGGAGCGGCTGAAAGCATGCGACTGGGGGGCATGCTTTCCATGATGGGGCTCCGGTAGGTGGGCAACATGCGGATTATGGCATCGCCGGGGCCTTCCCGGCAGCCTCCTGCGGTTGCAGAAACGCCATCAGCGCGTCGCGCTGGCGCCAGGCATCCTGCTCGCCCAGGTGGATCAGGGCATGGGTGAACGGCGGCTCGAACAGCAGGTAGCTGGCCAGCGCGGCGGCGCTGCCGCTGGCCTGGCGCCTCGTGTCCAGCACGCCAAGGCCGGCCAGGGTGTCGCGCGTGGCAGCTGGCAGCGCGCCAATGTGCTGCTGGGCCAGCTCGTCAAGCGAGATGCTCGGGTGCAGGGCCATCACCTCGACCGGGCGATAGGGCAGGGCGCAGGCCAGCTCGGGTGGAAGCTTCGCCAGTGTCTGGCTCACGCGCTGCGTCTGCTCGACGTCGGCATGCAGCGTGTCATGGAACACGCTGGCCATCGCGTGGCCGGCAATGGTGCCCGCGGTCGGGTCCTCGCTGCGCATGGGAACGAAGCCCGAGCGCTGCGGCTGTCCCACGCCGATGGCCAGGATGCGCCGCGCGCCGAACTGGATGGCGGGCGATAGCGGCGCGAGCTGGCGCATCGAGCCGTCGCCGAAAAACTCCTTGTGCCGCCCGGTCCACAAGGGCACGGCGGGGCACAGGAACGGGATGGCGCTGGAGGCCATCAGGTGCTCGATGGTCACGGGCTGGAACGAGGCTCGCCGCCCCGGCCGGTGCCAGGGCTGCACCGGATGGCCGGCGCGCGTCTGGCAGAAGGTCCAGTGCACGCCGCTGGTGTAGCTGGAGGCGGTCACGCCCAGCACGTCGATGAGGCCGCGCTCCAGCGCCTGCTCCAGCCTCGCCAGATCGATGCCGCGGTGCAGGGCGTCCACCAGCGGCAGCGTGTCGAGCAGGGCGCGGTGGTGCCTGACCTGGCGCGCGAGCACCAGTCCGGCTAGCGGGTGCCAGCGCGCCCAGCGCGGCGCCTTGAGGCGGTACACGTGCTCCGAACGCATCCGCCGCCAGAACGCGGCCAGCAGCTTCAGTGCCTCCGTGCCTTCGTCGGCGCGGCTGGCGAGGAAGGTGGCGTTGATGGCGCCGGCCGAGGTGCCGAACAGCCAGCGGAACGGAAAGCCCTGGTCCGGCAGCATCTCGGCCAGCGCCTTGAGCACGCCGGCCTGGTAGGCGGTGCGGGCGCCCCCGCCCATCAGCACCAGCGCGCAGCCGGTGCCATCGGTGATGGCCGGCGAGGCTGGCGGGCCGTGGGCAATCAGGCTGTCGAAGGACACGATTGATCGGGGCGTTGAGGGACTGTCAATGAAAGTTTGCAGGTTGAGGGTCGATCATGTCACATGCCACGCGGGCATTTTGGTAGGTGGATTTTTCACCGCTTGTTGCCTTGTCGGCTTGCGCCGCATGCGGTTCGGGGGCATAGTGGATTCGCATCCTCCAGAGACGGCCGGTATCGCCCGGCGACATCCGGGAGGGTGTGTGTCAACCAGGAGCAAAAAGGAGGCTCTCGAATGAACCTGACGATCAGCGGTCATCACCTTGAAGTCACTCCCGCGCTACGCGGCTATGTCACTTCCAAGCTGGAACGCATCTCCCGCCATTTCGACCAGGTTGTCGATATCAAGGTCAAGCTGACGGTGGACAACCTGAAGGAGAAAGACCTGCGCCAGCGCGCCGAATGCAACATCCATGTCAAGGGCAAGGATCTGTATGCCGAAAGCGCCCATGCCGACCTGTATGCCGCGGTGGATGAACTCGCCGACAAGCTTGACCGCCAGGTCCTGAAATACAAGGACAAGGCCCAGGACCATCACGCCGATGGTGCCAAACGCATGATGTGATCCCGTGCAACGCCACGGGTTGTTGCCCGGGTGTTGCGTCATGGCAAGCCGTCTGGGCAACCGGACGGCTTTTTTTGAGACCTCTCCCTAGTCAAGAATGGCCAACTGGGCATAATCTGCGGCTCAAGAGGCCCCCAATGAACCGACTTTCCGCCATATTGCCACCCGCGCAGGTGCAGGTCAGTGTCGACGCCACCAGCAAGAAGCGCGCTTTCGAAGAAGCCGGGCTGCTGTTTGAAACCCTGCACGGGCTCAACCGCGCCCTGATCACGGACAGCCTGTTCGCCCGCGAGCGACTGGGTTCGACCGGGCTCGGTCATGGCGTGGCCATTCCGCACGGCCGGATCAAGGGGCTCAAGCAGCCACTGGCTGCGGTGTTCCAGCTGGCCAACCCGATCGGTTTCGATGCCCCCGACGAGCAGCCGGTGCACCTGATGATTTTCCTGCTGGTGCCCGAGGCCGCCACGCAAAAGCACCTGGAAATCCTGTCGGAGATTGCGGAACTGCTCAGCGACAGCAACCTGCGCGAGCAGATGAAGACGGCCACCGACGCGTCGGTCCTGCATGGCCTGATCGCGGGCTGGAAGTCCGCCCACGCCGCCGTGTGAGGTGAAGCCCACCGTCGTCAGCGCCGACGTCCTGTTCGAGGACCATCGCGACTCGCTCAAGTGGCAGTGGGTCGCCGGACTCGGTGCTTCCGAGCGGCGCTTCGAGGAAATCGCGATCCAGGAGGCGCGCTCCGGCGCCGACCTCGTCGGCTACCTCAACTACATCCATCCCTACCGCGTCCAGGTTCTGGGCGAGCGCGAGGTGCGCTACCTCACCAGTGACAGCGTCGAGGACAACCAGCGCCGCGTCGCGCGTATCGTGACCCTGGAGCCACCCGTGCTGGTGGTGGCCGACGGGCAGCCCGTGCCGGAAATGGTGCGCGCCATGTGCGAGCGCGCGCAGATCCCCATGTTCGCCTCGCCCGAGCCGGCGGCCTTCGTGATCGACGTGCTGCGGGCCTACCTCTCGCGCCACTTTGCCGAGCGCGAGTCGATGCACGGCGTGTTCATGGACATCCTGGGCATGGGTGTGCTGATCACCGGTGAGTCGGGCCTGGGCAAGAGCGAGCTGGGTCTGGAGCTGATCTCGCGCGGCCACGGCCTGGTCGCCGACGACGCGGTGGACCTGTACCGCATCAACCAGACCAGCATCGAGGGGCGCTGCCCCGAACTGCTGCAGAACCTGCTCGAAGTGCGCGGCATCGGTCTGCTCGACATCAAGGCCATCTTCGGCGAGACGGCCGTGCGCCGCAAGATGCGGCTGCAGCTCATCGTGCACCTGGTGCGCAAGGAAACCATGGAGCGCGACTACGAGCGCCTGCCCCACGAGCCCCTGTACCAGGACGTGCTGGGCGTGATGGTGCGCAAGGCCGTGATCCAGGTGGTGGCCGGCCGCAACATCGCCGTGCTGGTCGAGGCCGCGGTGCGCAACACCATCCTCCAGCTGCGCGGCATCGACACCTACCGCGAGTTCGTCGAACGCCACCGCGCGGCGATGATGGTCGAGAACACCCCGCTGCGCAGGGGCTGACTGCGCTGCCTTTCCGGTGGGTTGGGGCGGCGTCACCCCCCCCCCGAGGCACGGCGTGGCGGGGAGAAGCGGGGTCAGCCGCGCAAGGCGGTGCCGCTGTTCCTTGTCGGCATCAGCACCAGCGCGATGGCCGCGATCACCAGTGCAACGGCGGCCCAGTCCTGCCAGTGGAGCACCTCGCCGAGCCACCAGGCGCCACTGAAGACGCCGAGCACGGGGATGAACATCACCGACAGCGTCGAGGCGATGGGGGGCAGGTCGCGCGCCAGCATGAGCCAGGCCACCTGGGCGAAGGCCAGCACGCCCAGCGCGTTGTAGACGATGGTGGCCCAGACGGTGGCAGACGGCCAATGCCAGTCGCCGCGCTCGAACACGACGGCCAGCAGCGTCATCCACAGCGCGGTCAGCAGCATCATCCAGAAGCTGATGGTCAGGGTCGAGACCGGGATGGTGGTGCGGCGCATGTGCTGCGTGCCCAGGGCCCAGATGGCGGCGGCCAGCAGCATCATGGCCACGCCGAGCGGACGGCCGCTGAGTGCGGTGAACTCGTGCCACAGCAGCAGCACCACGCCCAGCGCGGCCGCGGCCACGCCGGCCCAGGCACGCGGCGCCAGCCGCTGGCCGAACCACAGGGCGCCCAGAATGGCGGAGAACACCGGCATGGTATAGCCCAGGATGGCCGCCCGCCCGCTGGATAGCGAGCGTACCGCCAGGATCACGAGCGAATGCCAGATCAGCATGTTCACCAGCGCCAGCCACAGCAGCTCGCGCCAGTGCTGGCGCCCGATGCGAAATGACACACCGCGCCAGACCAGCACACCGGCCAGCACGGGCAGGCTCATCCACATGCCGATCACCCGGAAGCTGAGCGGCGGAAAGTGCGTGACCCCCACTTTCATGATGGGCCAGTTGATGCCCCAGATCAGGGTGAGAAGAACCAGGACGATCAGCTGTCGGCGGGTGAGGGCGTGCATGGACCGCCATGCTAGCGGAGTCCGGCCGCCTCTGCAGGAGACGGGCTTCCGTAGAATCGGCGCATGACCTTTCTCGACATGCTGGGCGCGGCGCAGCGCCAGAACCAGTCCCTGCTCTGCGTCGGTCTTGATCCGGACCCGGCGCGTTTCCCGGCCGGGATGAGCGGCGACGCCGGCCGGATCTACGACTTCTGCGCCGCCATCGTGGAGGCGACGGCCGATCTGGTGATCGCGTTCAAGCCGCAGATCGCGTACTTCGCGGCCCACCGCGCCGAGGACCAGCTTGAGCGCCTGGTCCGCCACATGCGCGCCGTGGCACCGCAGGTGCCTGTGATCCTCGACGCCAAGCGCGGCGACATCGGCAGCACTGCCCAGCAGTACGCCATCGAGGCCTTCGAGCGCTATGGGGCGGACGCCGTCACGCTTTCGCCTTTCATGGGTTTCGATTCCGTGCAGCCGTACCTGAAGTACCACGGCAAGGGCGCATTCCTGCTGTGCCGCACGTCCAACCCCGGTGGTGACGACCTGCAGAACCAGCGGCTCGCCTCGGTGGACGGGCAGCCGCGGGTGTACGAGCACGTGGCGCGTCTGGCGCAAGGCCCCTGGAACCTCAACGGCCAGCTTGGTCTGGTGGTCGGCGCGACCTATCCGGCCGAGATCGAGCGGGTGCGGGAACTGGCGCCCACGCTGCCGCTGCTGATCCCCGGCGTGGGCGCGCAGGGTGGCGACGCGCATGCCACCGTGAAGGCGGGCTACCGCGCGCAGGACGGCGCGCCCACCGGCCACGTGGTCGTGAATTCCTCGCGAGCGATTCTTTACGCCTCGGCCGGTGACGACTTCGCAGCCGCCGCGCGGACCGAAGCCGCCCGCACCCGGGACCTGCTCAACGCCGCGATCTGAGGCAGCGGCCTCATCACTCCAGGGGCGAGGGCCGCGTGCTCTCGTACTGCGCGCGGGCCGTGCTGGCCAGGGCCATCTCGCCCGGCGTCTCCGGCCGCCACTGATTGACCAGCACCGGCTGGCCCTTGTCGTCCACGGCCACATAGACCATCAGCGCATCCGCCGTGTGGTGCAGGCCGCGGCTGTCGGTGACGGGGCCACTGAGTACCTCCACGGCGATGTTCATGTTGCTCTGGCCGGTGAAGGCCAGGCGCGCGCGAACTTCCACGAGGTCGCCGCGTCGCACGACGCGGCGGAAGCGCACGCTGCTGCTGTAGACCATGAAACAGGGGCCGCCGGCCCAGGCGCTGGCACAGGCATGGCCGGCCTGGTCCATCCATTTCATGACGGTGCTGCCGTGCACGGCGCCGTCCGGTCCGACATCGCCGGCCTCGGCCACGAATCGCAGGGTGATCGAAGACATGGCACCTCCGTCGTCCAGTGCGTCAATGAGCCATTCTGACCAGTCCCGCTGCGCATGCCAACGGCTGTTGCAACGCGTTACGGATGGGTTAACGCCGGGGCGGGCGCAGGGTCTTGAGGGATTGGCCGATGGCCGGCAGCTTCTTCAGGGCGCGCGCTTCCTGGGCTTCGATCCGCGGCCACAGTGACGCTTTCAGGGCGTCGGGGGCGGCGGCAAGCCGCTGACGCGCCACGTCGAGGTCGTTGAGCCAGCCCAGCACGTCCTGCGCCCGCGCGAGCTCTCTCCCGGTCCGGGCGAGCTTGCGCGCCGGCAGCAGGCCGGCGAGGAATTCCAGCGTGTCGCGCTCGCGCTTGAGGGCAAGTCTCACGCGATGACGCTTGCCCGGGCCGGCCTTGAGCATGCGCCTGGCCTGCTTGCGCAGGCGCCGGTGCTGCTTGTCCAGCACCTTGAGCGCCCAGGGTGCGAGCGCCTGATGCCTTTGGTCGTGTGTGTTGTCAGCGGACAGCCGGTTCAGGTCGCGCGCAAAGGCCAGCAGGGCCAGGCTGGGGGCAGGGGCGGCGAGTGCCTCGTGCAGATCCCGACGGGCGGCATCGCGCTGTTCGCGGATCCAGGACGAGAGCGGTGCCTGGGGCGTGAGGCGCGGCAGGGTCTGCCGGTCCAGCACGTCCCAGTCGCGTACCTCGCCCAGCCGCCGGGAGGCGGCCTGCCAGTAGGCGCGCCAGGTACCGAAGGCAGACGGCAGCCAGGGGGCAAACAGCTTGAGCGCGGTGCGCAGCCGCCGCAGCGCCACCCGGCTCTGATGAACGAATGCCGGGTCGGCGAAGGCCTCGGCGTCCAGCGACAGGCGAGTCAGATTGGCCTGCAGCGGCATCAGGCAGGCCCAGGCGATGGCGCGGAAGGCCTCCAGCGGACAGGCCGATCCTTCCAGCAGCACCGGCTCGGGGCGCAGGGCCTCGGGCGTGATGCCCCGGGCCAGCATGAGGCCGCGCTGGGCCTTGCTCAGGTCCGAGGGCATGAGCCACAGCCCCGGGCGGGCGGGGTCTTCCTCGCTCGGCCAGGCCAGTGCCAGCGCCAGTTCGTGCAGGGCCTGCACGGGCCCGGTCTTGAGCTCCAGTTCCAGTTCCAGCAGCGGCTCGGTGCGCGCCTGGCGGCCTTGCCCCGCGATGACCAGCCCCTCGTCCAGCGCAAGTTCGATCTGCGCCTGTCCGTGTTCCAGCCGCCAGACCCTGCGGTGGAAGTCGGTGCGGAACACTGGTACCAGGTCCGGCGCGATCGCCTGCAGTGGGGCCGCCAGCGGATGATCACCGAGCAGGGCCGCAAAGTCGGGCCGGCCGGGCTTCGTCGGCGCTTCCCATTCGCCGCGGACCGAGAGCCCGCCCACGGATGTGCCGGCGGTCTTGACGGTCAGCAGCGCGCGCCGTCCGATGCGGCGCTCCCGCACCGCGACGCGCTGCGCCATCAGCGCCAGCGCCGGGGTGTCGAAGTAGGTGTTGCGCAAACGCCGCGATTCGGGACGCTGTCCGGCCAGCAGGGGATGGGTCAGCAGCACGGGCAGGGAGCCGGGGCGCAGCAGGAGTTTGAGTTCGGTTTCTTTGGCCATGGTGTCGGATAGGGACTATGCATCATCCCCAAACGGGCGTTCAGGATCCGCGCCGACTGGCTATCATCAATGACCATGCAAAAATCCTGGCAAACGGCTGTCGCGGCCGGCATCTTTCTCCTGACGGTGCCTTCCTGGGCACAGGACTCCGGCGCCTCGATCGGCGGCGACGACGAGGAGGGCTACCTGATCGGTGCCTCCGTGGCCAGCTCCATCGGCTACATCGGCAGCGCGAAGGCCAAGGTCGACCTCAAGCCCATGTTCTCGTTCCAGCTGGGGCAGGTGCGTGTGTCGCGGTCGCGGGCCAACACCCTGCTCAACACGGGGCGCAGGGCCTATGAGACCGGTCTGAGTACCGACCTGCTGCGCAAGGAGGGGTTCTCGCTGGGCGCCTCGCTGCGCTGGGACAACGGCCGCAGCATCGAGGACGACCCGCGCTGGGCCGACCTGGACGACGTGCGCAGCACCGTGCGCGTGCGCCTGTCGGGGCGCTGGACCTTGACGCCGCACTGGACCGTGGGCCTGAGCGGTGACAAGGACGTGATGGGCCGCGGTGGTGGCGCACGCCTGAACACCAGCCTGAGCTACCGGCACGTCATCACCAAGGACACCTTCTGGGATTTCACGCTCTCGGCGGGCGGGGGAGACCGGACCTTCATGAACACCACCTACGGCGTGCCTGCGCGGGCGGCGGCCACGGCCGGCGTGGACCCGTACGCACCGTCGGGCGGCATGGAGTCCGTGCAGCTGAGCGCCGACATGGCGCACTCGCTGAGCCGGCACTGGGTCCTGTTCGGCGGGGTGACGCTGGGCCGGATCGCCGGGCCGGCGCGCAAGAGTCCGCTGATCGATCGCGTGTCCACCTGGGGCGCGACCTTGGGGCTGGCCTGGCGCGGCGGGTTCTGAAACCCTTCGTTCGCATTTACACAACAGATTTCCGGTCCGCCGTGAAGCATTCGCGCAATGGCGGATGTTTCATGGGTGACGGCACGGCTTCCTGATGAGGGTGTGAATTATTCGTTTGATGGTTGCGCTTGAATGTGCTGAGAATTGATCCATTAGTGTTCAATTTTTTGCGCAATTTCAATCCCGTTACATGAGCGCAGCATCTGTTCGTGGCCCAGCCGTTTCCCGTCGCCCGGTTCGTGCACCGGCCACGTCGCTCCTGAGGCATCAGGCGTGCGGCACCCCGGCGACAAGCAATGCTGCGCGGGCTCCAGGCCCGTCGTACCGGGTGGCTTCGCGCCCCTTCTCCGGAGCCTGAGCCCATGGAGTGGAGCGTCTTGTTTCTCGGGTCGTCCGGCGCTGGCAAGACCTGCGCGATTCGTGCCATCAGCGATGTCGATGTGGTCAGTACCCAGGCCGTGGCGACGGACGGCACCTCGGTGACCATGGATCTGGGGATCATGAACCTGGAGGGGAACAACCGGCTGGTGCTGCACGGGGCGCCCGGACAGGAACGCCATGCCCTCGCGTGGGAATCGCTGGTGAGGCAGGTCCGGGGCGTGGTGCTCCTGGTGGATCTGTGCCGTCAGGATCCGGTGGCCGACCTCGCCCATTACCTGGACCGTATCCGCGATGCCTGTCAGGGCGCCGCGCCGCCGCTGGTCATCGGCGTCACCCATGGCGAGAGGGTGACCCGGGTGTCGTTCAACGACCTGCGAGTGTTCCTGCGCGAGTCGGCCAAAGATCTGGGTGGTGCGAAGCTTCCTCTGCTGCGTGTTGACGCGCGCCAGAAAAAGGATATCCAGATTCTGCTGTTGACCCTGATGTCGATGCTCGAGTTTGTCGAGCGTTTTCCGAACGGCCGCAGCATTCCCGCCTGCTGAGACGGCGGCGTTCCGAAACGGTCTGTCCCGGGCTGGTCGGCTCAGCGGCGCAGCACGTTCGCCAGATACCGGCCGGTGTGGCTGCGCTCGCACGCGGCGCCCTGTTCGGGCGTGCCCTCGGCCACCACGGTGCCGCCGCCCGAGCCACCCTCGGGCCCCATGTCGATGAGCCAGTCGGCGGTCTTGATGACGTCGAGGTTGTGCTCGATGATCACGATGGTGTTGCCCGCGTCCCGCAGCTGGTGCAGCACCTTCAGCAGCAGCTCGATGTCGGCGAAGTGCAGGCCGGTGGTGGGTTCGTCGAGGATGTAGAGCGTGCGGCCAGTGTCGCGTTTGGACAGCTCCAGCGCGAGCTTGACGCGCTGCGCCTCGCCGCCCGAGAGCGTGGTCGCGCTCTGGCCCAGGCGGATGTAGGACAGGCCAACGTCGAGCAGGGTCTGCAGCTTGCGAGCCAAGGCCGGCACGGCACTGAAGAACTCGTAGGCCTGGGCCACTGTCATGTCCAGGATCTGGGCGATGTTGCGTCCCTTGTACTGGACCTCCAGCGTCTCGCGGTTGTAGCGCTGGCCGTGGCAGACCTCGCAGGGCACGTAGACGTCGGGCAAGAAGTGCATCTCGACCTTGACCACGCCGTCGCCCTGGCAGGCCTCGCAGCGGCCGCCGGCCACGTTGAACGAGAAGCGCCCCGGGCCATAACCCCGTTCGCGCGCAGCAGGCACCTCGGCCATCAGCTCGCGGATGCCCGTGAACAGGCCGGTGTAGGTGGCCGGGTTGCTGCGCGGCGTGCGCCCGATCGGCGACTGGTCCACGCTGATGACCTTGTCGAAATGCTCCAGGCCCTCGATGGCGTCGTGCGGCGCCGGCTCCTCGTGCGCCCGGTACAGGGTGCGCGCCACGGCGGCGTACAGGGTGTCGTTGACCAGCGTCGATTTGCCGGAACCGGACACGCCGGTCACGCAGGTGAGCAGGCCGACGGGGAAATCCACCGTGACGCCGCGCAGGTTGTGTCCGCGCGCATTGACCACGCGGATGGCCTGCATGGCCTGACGCTCCTGTGGTTTCTCGGTAGAGCGGCGGCGGGTGGTGAAGGCTGTCGTGCGCGGTGCGGGACTTGCCGCTTCCGGCGTGGCCAGGGCCGGCCGCCAGGGCGTTCGCCGCGCAGGCACCTCGATGCGCAGGGCGCCGCAGAGGTATTTGCCGGTGAGCGAGTCCGGGTTGGCCATCACCTCGGCCGGTGTGCCCGCGGCCATGATGCGCCCGCCGTGCTCGCCTGCGCCCGGCCCCAGGTCGACCACGTGGTCGGCGGCGCGGATCATGTCCTCGTCGTGTTCGACCACCAGCACGGTGTTGCCCAGGTTCCGCAGGTGCTGAAGTGTCGCGATCAGTCGGTCGTTGTCGCGCTGGTGCAGGCCGATGCTGGGCTCGTCGAGCACGTACATCACGCCCGACAGGCCCGAGCCGATCTGGCTGGCCAGCCGGATGCGCTGGGCCTCGCCGCCCGAGAGCGTGTCGGCGCTGCGGTCCAGGCTCAGGTAGTTCAGGCCCACGTCGTTGAGGAACTTCAGGCGCTGGCGGATCTCGTTGATCACGCGTGCGGCGATCTCGGCCTTGGCGCCCTGCAGCTCCAGCCGCTGGAAGTAGTTCAGCGCCTCGCCCAGCGTGATGTGGCTGACGCGGTAGATGGGCGCGCGCTGGCTGCCCTCTCCGATGAACACGTGGCGCGCTTCCTTGCGCAGGCGCGTGCCCGCACATTCGGGGCAGGGCTGGGTGGCGCGGTAGCGCGCGAGTTCCTCGCGCACGGTGGCCGAGTCGGTCTCGCGCCAGCGGCGCTCGAAGTTGCGGATGATGCCCTCGAACGGGTGCTTCTTGACGATCTTCTTGCCGGCGCGCTCGCCCGAGGCCAGCGCGTAGCTGAACTTGATCTCTTCCTCGCCGGAGCCGTGCAGCAGTACGTCGCGCACGCGTTCGGGCAGGTCTTCCCAGGGCGTGTCGGGGTCGAAGCTATAGTGCTCGGCCAGGCTTTCGATGATGGCGAAGTAGTAGCCGTTGCGCCGGTCCCAGCCCTTGATCGCGCCGCTGGCCAGGCTCAGCGACGGGAAAGCGACGATGCGCGCGGGATCGAAGAAGTCGGTGTGGCCCAGGCCGTCGCAGGCCGGGCAGGCGCCCTGCGGCGAGTTGAAGGAGAACAGGCGCGGCTCGAGCTCGCCCACGCTGTGGTTGCACACCGGGCAGGCATAGCGGGAAGAAAACAGGTGCTCGTGGCCGCTGTCCATGTCCAGCGCGATGGCGCGCCCGCCGGCCAGCCGCAGCGCGGCCTCGAAGCTCTCGGCCAGGCGCTGGCGCAAGGGATTGGGTCCCGACGCCCCAGCGCTGCCCGGGTCGCTGCCCCCCGGGGGGGGCGATCCGGCCTGGGAACGGTCCGGCGCAGGACCGTTCGGCAGGACATGAACCCTCTCCTCGGGCGCACGGACCTTGACGCGGTCGATCACCACGTCGATGTCGTGCTTCTCGTTCTTCTTGAGCACCGGCAGCGCATCGGCCTCGACCACCTGCCGGCCGATGCGGAAGCGCACGTAGCCCTGGGCCTGCATCTCGGTGAACAGTTCGAGGAATTCGCCCTTGCGCTCGCGCGCCACCGGCGCCAGGATCATCAGCCGCGTGCCCTCCGGCAGGGCCAGCA
>JAEZLX010000191.1 GCA_023415035.1 Pseudomonadota bacterium
GCCAGCTCGTCCAGCAGGGCCACGGTGAGCGCGCGCCATTCGACGATGAAGGCATCGCCCGCCTGCCAGGCGTGCGTGGCCCAGTCGGCAGGCAGCGGGCGCAGCACGCCGGCGTCGATCAGCAGGCCGCCATTGCGGTATTCGGGCAGGCCGGTCAGGGCGTCCAGCCCGGTCAAGCCGACGCCCGCCCATTCAAAGGGCTCAAGCAACGAGTAGGTCAGCCACTGCGAGAGCTTGTGGAAGGGCATCCATGCGGCCGTCAGGCCTTCGCCCTCGACCGCCGGGTGATGCCAGCAGTCGCCCAACGGCTCGCCGTCGATGGCGTTCTGCGCGGGCCAGATGCCCGAGAGCGTGTCCAGCAACAGCACCAGGATGTCGTGCGCCGCCACGGTGCCTCCGCCCTGCGCGGCCAGCCGGTCGAACAGGCAGCCGGGCCGCCCCATGGCGCCGAACACATCCCGCTGCGCTGCGAGCACCTCGCCCAGCCGGCGCAGCAGGGCCGCGCGGCCGTCCAGTCCCACCAGCGGGTTGCCCTTGCCCACGTGGAAGGCACCGGCCAGCCGGGCGGCCGTCACCTCTTTCAGGCCTGCTGCATCCACGCGCAGCGGCTGTTGCGCATCGCTGGAAAACAGGCCTGCGAGGAAAGCATGGAAGCTCGCCACGCCAAGCCCCTCCGAACGTGAGAAGCGCTGGCCGCTGTCGGCTTCGAGCCAGGACCAGTCGGCCCCCGCGCCTGCATCGAGCAGCACACTGACCAGCACCAGATCGATCTGGGCGCGCGCGCGCGTGGCCGCATCCACCGCGCCCAGCGCCTCGTCCAGCAAGGCCAGCCGGTCCACGCCGCCGGCCTCGAAATGGCGCCAGCGGCTGTGGTACGGAATACGCCCGTCGGGGTAGCGCTCACGCGTGAGCGTGGCCACGGTGCGTGCCGCACCGGCCAGCGCGGCGTCGTGCACCGCAAAGTGCTCCGACGCCCCTGCGCGCGCGCGGGCCAGCAGCTGTCTCGCGCGGGTCCGCACCGCAGTGGTCGAACGCAACAGACGGGCGGCGCCGGCTGGCGTGGTCGGGTCGGTGTTCGGTGCCGGCACGCTCAGGCCCCCAGCGCCCGGCCCTTGGCCTTCTTGAGTTCCTCCGCATCCGGCACGGTGCCGGGCGTGAAGTAGCCCGCCGCCACCTTGGCATCGATCTCCACCCGCGCGTCGGCCGGGATCAGTTCATCGGGAATGTTGATGCGCTCGCCCACCTCGATGCCGGAGCCGGTGATGGCGTCGTACTTCATGTTGCTCATCGAGACCAGCCGGTGGATCTTCGTGATGCCCAGCCAGTGCAGCACGTCGGGCATGAGTTCCTGGAAGCGCATGTCCTGCACGCCGGCCACGCATTCGGTGCGGGCAAAGTACTGGTCGGCCGTGTCGCCACCCACCTGGCGCTTGCGCGCGTTGTAGACGAGGAACTTGGTCACCTCGCCCAGCGCGCGACCCTCCTTGCGCGAATAGGCCACCAGGCCCACCCCACCCTGCTGGGCGCCCTGGATGCATTCTTCGATGGCGTGCGTCAGGTAGGGGCGGCAGGTGCAGATGTCGGAGCCGAAGACGTCCGAGCCGTTGCACTCGTCGTGCACGCGCGCGGTCAGCGTCACCGACGGGTCGGCCAGGTCGCGCGGGTTGCCGAAGATGTAGAGCGTCTGTCCGCCGATGGGCGGCAGGAACACTTCGAGATCGGAGCGCGTGACCAGCTCCGGGTACATGCCTCCGGTTTCCTCGAACAGCACGCGGCGCAGGTCGGCCTCGCTGCAGCCGAAGCGCTTCGCCACCCCAGGCAGGTACCAGACCGGCTCCACCGCCACCTTGGTCACCACCGCCGCACCACCTTCGGTCAGCAGCTTGCCGTCGGGCTTCAGGCGCCCCTTCTGCACGGCGTCGATCACCTCGGGCAACAGCACGTGGGCCTTGGTCACGGCAATGGTCGGGCGGATGTCGTAGCCCGCCGCCAGTTCCTCAGCATAGACGTCGGCCACCTCGGCACCCCAGGGGTCAAGGCTGACGATCTTGCCGGGGTCGGCCCACTGCGGGTAGGGGCCGATCACATCGGTGGGCGCGGTGTTGGTCAGGTCGGCCTTGTGTTCGCGCTTGAGCGCGCCGGCCGCCACCGCCAGCGCGCGGTACACGCTGTAGCTGCCGCTGTGGGTGCCGATGACGTTGCGGTGTGCGCGATTGGTGGTGGTGCCCACCACCGGCCCGCGTTCACGCGCCGTGGCCGCACCCCAGACGATGGGCAGCGCGCCGAAGCCACCCGAGTGTGAGGTAAGCCGGATGTGGCGCGGTTGCGGCGTCTGGGCCGAGGCCGGCGCCTGGCCAGATGGCAGGGATGCGTCTTCGGACATGGACAGGTCCTGTGGTGAAAGCCCTTGACGGGCGAACCGGCGGCAACGGCGAGTGGCCGCTGTCGACACCCGCCTCCGTTGTAGCAAGGCCGATGCCAGCCGTCCACCCTCGGCACTCCGTACAATCCCGCCCCTTCCCCCATCTCCTTCTCCTGGTCACATTCATGCATTACGCCGTCTCCCATCACAAACTCAAGCTCATCCTCAGCGGCGCCGGCCTCAAGTCCGGCGATGCGGCGGGCATCGACCAGCTCTTTGGCGGCAAGGACGGCTATTACTGGTATGGCACGCTGCGCGACATGTGCCCCGAAGGCAAGACCCTGACCTGGGACAACCAGTACGCCCTGGTGGCCGCCATCCAGGCGCACGAAGACGCCAGCGCAGCCGAGGACGAGATGCCGCCCGAAAAGCTCAAGCCCAATCACATCGCCGCGATCTGCAAGCTGCTGGCGATCTGACGTCCCCCACACACCACCGCGGGTCACCGCACCATGATGGGGCAGGCCGGCCCGTGGCCGCCCCACGCCGGTCACACGCACCCATCCGGCGTATCGGGCGTCATCCGGTTACCTGCGACACCCGCTCCGGGTCGCCTTGCGCGATGCCGCCGCCGGATGCGGTCAGGTGGTGCCGCCGCCCTTGGCCAGCGCCTCGCGCAGCCGCTGCGCATGCCCATGGAGCACACTGGCTGGCGGGTCCTTGCGCGGCCAGCTCAGCGCGATGCCATCGTCCGCGTGGCGCGGCACCACGTGCAGGTGGAAATGGAACACGGTCTGGTCGCCCTCGCGGCCGTTGGCCTGCAGCAGGGTCAGCCCGGGCGGATCGAAGACGGCGCGCACCGCCTGCGCGACGCGCTGCGCCGTCTGCATCACCGCCGCGGCCTCCTGCGGCGTGATGTCGAACAGATTGGCCGCATGCCGGCGCGTGGCCACGAGCACATGGCCGGGATTGACCTGGCCGATGTCCATGAAGGCGATGGTCATCTCGTCCTCATGGACGCGGGCCGCGGGAATCTCGCCGGCCACCAGGCGGCAGAAGATGCATTGCCCCGGCGGCGAGGCATCGATGAACTTGGGCATGGCAACGCGGGCGGTTCAAAGGTACATGTGGGCCATCATAGCCAGCCCTTTTCCCGGCCCCAGTCGCCTGTGTCACCCGTTCCATACCGGAATTTCCAGAATGTCATCCGCGCGGGCAGTGTCGCACTGATTCCGTGCGACATGCTTGCCTTTGCGGGCAGCGTCACTAACATGCGCCGCTTTGTCCATGGACCCAACCGACCGACACTGACGAAGAAAACCGAGGAACGACGTGCTGCTGACCATGCCACCGTGGCTGGCTGCCGGCTGGCCGCTGGCAACCGAGCTGCGCATTGACGTGGACCGGGAAGACGACCGGATCGAGAACGAACTGGAGGCCGTGCAGGAACGCATGCGGACACCCGGCAGCGCCCTGTACGGGATGCCCGGCGCCGCGCTGGGCAACCCGCGTTTCGGCGTGCGCTGGCGCGAAGCCGACGGCGAGTACTACGTCTATGTGGAGGACCTGCAGGAGCGCTGCCTGGCCGGCACAACGGTGTTCAACCGTCTTGTCGAGCTGGACCGCCGGGCCGATCGCCACCTTCGGGCGCCCCACTCCCGTTACGGCGAGCGCTACCGCCGCCAGGGCCTGGCCAGCGCGGTGTACCGCTGGGCGCTGGATGCCGGACTGTGCCTGATCACCGGCGCAAGGCAGTCGCCGGCGGCGCATGGCCTGTGGATGAGGCTGGCACGGTCGTACCCGCTGCGCTATGTGGACCTGCGCGACAAGCGCCTGACGGATCTTGGACCGCGCATCTCCGAGCATCAACTGGGCGAACTGCACACGCGCATGCTGCTGATCGGCCGCGGCTGGCTCTTCGACGACCTGGCCCAGGCCACCGGCATGCACACGGCAAAGAAGAGCCTGCGCGAGCGCCTGTTCAGCGCGACATCACCATCCGCACACCCAGCGCGATGAAAATCGCGCCCGTGAGCCGGTCCAGCCACAGGCCGGCGCCGGGGCGCCGCTGCAGCCACTGGCCCACCGTGCCCGAGAACAGCGCCAGCAGCCCGAACAGCACCGCGGCCTGCAACGTGAAGAGCACGCCCAGCACCGCCATCTGGCCAGGCACGTTGCCTTGTGCCGGCGCCACGAATTGCGGCAGGAACGACAGGAAGAAAAGCACCACCTTCGGGTTGATGGCGTTGGCCAGCACACCCTTGAAAAAGTGCTGCCACGCGCTGCCGGCCACCGGGACCCCTGTCCCGTCCCCGGAAGGCACGCGGGCAACGCCACGGCTGCGCAGGGCACCGATGCCCAGCCACAGCAGGTAGGCACCACCGGCCACCTTCAGCGCGGTGAAAGCCAGCGGCGAGGCCACCAGCATGGCGCTCACGCCCAGCACCGCAAGCACGGTGTGACTCAGACACCCGCAAGCGCAACCCAGCGCGAAGGCCAGTGCTAGCCGGCGGCCGCGCGAGGCGCCGACCCCGAGCACCATCAGGTTGTCGGGGCCGGGCGTGGCCGTGAGCAGGATGGATGTGAGCAGGATGGATGTGAGCAGGAAGGCGGCAATCTGGTCGGGCGAGAGCATCGGCCGATGATAGAAGACCCGCCCGGCACCCGGCTACGCAGGCAGACAGCCCCACAAGCATGGTCCACAATGACGGCATGCGAAAGTTGATGGAATACCTGCCCGAGTGGGCGCAATCCTGGGTCGAGGTCATCACGCTGAGCTTGCAGGTCGCGCTGATCGTCCTTGGCACACTGCTGCTGCGGGCCCTGCTGCACCGATTCATCCAGCGGCTCGGCAAGGACAAGCACCTGCCGCTGGAATTCGTCGTCGGCGGACGCCGGCTCACCAGCATCGTGCTGTTCTCGGCCATGCTGCTGCTGGTGCTGGACCGTCTCGGCGTCTCGGGCACGGTGCTGTGGACGGCGCTGACCGGTTTTACCGCCGTGGCTGCGGTGGCCTTTTTCGCCGCCTGGAGCGTGCTGTCCAACGTGTTCTGTGCGCTGCTGATATTCACCACACGTCCCTTCGGCCTGCATGACCGCGTCGAGCTGCTGGAAAACGGCGACAAGCCCGGCCTGGGCGGTGAGGTGATGGACATCAACCTGATCTACACCACCATCCGCGAGGACACGACAGACGGCCAGGAACCCACCTACCTGCGAGTGCCCAACAGCCTGTTCTTCCAGCGCATGGTCCGCCTGCGCTCCAGGGAACCCGTGCTGCGCTCGCTGCTCGATTGAGCCCTGATTTGCCGACACTCCCCAATCACGGCTACACTTGCGCCTGCTCCGGGGTGCACGTAATGGCGTGCTGAGATGGCGGACCTGACCGCCGGAACCGCGAACTTGATCTGGTTAGTACCAGCGTAAGAAGAGCTGCAGCGCCGATGCGCCGAAGTCCGTCCCGTAGGCGGACCGGCTGTCATTCCGGCGCCGACGCGGAGCGTTCATCCATCCTCACGGAGACGCCCGCCATGAACGCCCCCGACAAGCTGCAGCAGATGCTCTCGCTCACGCGAGAGCCCTTCCCCCAATCGCGCAAGGTCCATTTGCCCGGCACCCAGCCCGGCGTGCAGGTCCCCATGCGCGAGATCGCGCTCACCAACGGCGAGACGGTCACCGTCTACGACACGTCCGGCCCCTACACCGACCCTGCCGCCCGGATCGACATCCGTCGGGGCCTGACGCCGGTGCGCACCGCGTGGATCGAGGCCCGTGGCGACACGGAGACCTACACGGGCCGCGAACGCAAGGCGCTGGACGACGGTGGTCGCAGGAACGAGGCGCCCGACGCACGCATCGAGGCGCTGCGCGCGGAAGCCGCGGCCCTGCAGCGCACCCCGCGCCGCGCCAGGGCGGACGCCAACGTGACGCAGATGCACTACGCGCGCCGCGGCATCATCACGCCCGAGATGGAATACGTCGCCATCCGCGAGAACGGCAAGCGCGAGTGGATGCGCGAGTACCTGGGCGACGCCGAGCGCGAGGCCCGTCTGCGCGGCAACCCCATGGGCGCGCGCATTCCCGATGTCATCACCCCCGAGTTCGTGCGGGACGAGGTCGCGCGTGGCCGCGCCGTGATCCCGGCCAACATCAACCATCCGGAAATCGAGCCGATGATCATCGGTCGCAACTTTCTGGTGAAGATCAACGCCAACATCGGCAACTCGGCCGTGACCTCGTCGATCGAGGAAGAGGTGGAGAAGCTGGTGTGGTCGATTCGCTGGGGTGGCGACACGGTGATGGACCTGTCCACCGGCAAGAACATCCACACCACGCGCGACTGGATCATCCGCAACTCGCCCGTACCCATCGGCACGGTGCCGATCTACCAGGCGCTGGAGAAGGTGGGCGGCGTGGCCGAAGACCTGAGCTGGGCCATCTTCCGCGACACGCTGATCGAGCAGGCCGAACAGGGCGTGGACTACTTCACCATCCACGCGGGTGTGCGACTGCCCTTCATCCACCTCACAACCAAGCGGCGCACCGGCATCGTCTCGCGCGGCGGATCGATCATGGCCAAGTGGTGCATCACCCACCACAAGGAAAACTTCCTGTACACGCACTTTGACGAAATCTGCGAGATCATGAAGGCCTACGACGTCACCTTCTCGCTCGGTGACGGCCTGCGCCCCGGTTCGGCCGCCGACGCCAACGACGAGGCGCAGTTCGCCGAGCTGCGCACGCTGGGCGAGCTGACGCAGATCGCGTGGAAGCACGACGTGCAGACCATGATCGAAGGCCCCGGCCATGTGCCCATGCACATGATCCAGGCCAACATGGACGAACAGCTCAGGCACTGCCATGAGGCGCCCTTTTACACGCTGGGGCCGCTGACCATCGACATCGCCCCGGGCTACGACCACATCGCCAGCGCGATCGGCGCCGCCATGATCGGCTGGATGGGCACAGCCATGCTGTGCTACGTCACGCCCAAGGAGCACCTGGGCCTGCCCGACCGCGACGACGTCAAGCAGGGCATCATCGCCTACAAGATCTCCGCACATGCGGCCGACGTGGCCAAAGGGCACCCGGGCTCGCGCGCCCGCGATGACGCCATGAGCAAGGCACGCTTCGAGTTCCGCTGGCGTGACCAGTTCGCGCTGGGTCTGGATCCGCAGACGGCCGAGGCCTATCACGACGAGACGCTGCCCAAGGACTCCAGCAAGGAGGCCCACTTCTGTTCCATGTGCGGCCCCAAGTTCTGCAGCATGAAGATCACGCAGGACGTGCGCGACTACGCCGCGGCCAGGGGTCTGAGCGAGGAGCAGGCCCTGGCTGACGGCATGGCGCAAAAGAGCGCTGAATTCAAGGCCGTGGGCGGCGAGTTCTACGTGCCGGTCGGCACCCTGTCGAAGAAGGCATGATCCATGGAGGGGAAGCTCCGGATCGGCATCGCAGGTGCCGGCGTGCTGGGACGTCTGCTGGCCTGGCGTCTGTCAAACGCGGGCCACTCGGTGACCGTGTTCGACCCGGCCACCGGCCCCGACGCGCCGGCCACCGGACAGATCACGGCGACCCTGCCTCGGGCGGCAGGCTTCACCGCCGCCGGCATGCTCAGCCCCCTGGCCGAGCTGGACAACGCCGGCCCAACGATCGCGCGGCTGGGCTGGCGATCGCTCGCGCTCTGGCGTCAGACCGCCGAGGCACTGACGCTGCAAGGCTGCACCACGCCGCTGTTCGTGCAGCGAGGCAGCCTGATGCTCGCGCACGGCCCCGACCTGGGCGCGGCCAGACGGGTGCTGGCGCGGCTGGAAGCCACGCCCGCCCTGGCGGAGGCGCTTCCCACACCGCAGCCGCTGGACCGTTCTTCACTCAACGCGCTGGAGCCAGCCATCGCGCCTGGCCTGCACGCCTGGCTACTGCCCGATGAGGCACAGGTCATGCCCAGGGAGATGCTGCAGGCACTGGCCCGGCATGCGCCCGGCGTGTGGTGGTGCTGGGACGAAACCGTGACCGAGGTATCCCCCGGCCGCATTCGCCTGGCCGATGGCGACGAACAGGCCTTCGACCTGGCGATCGACACGCGCGGACTTGGCACCCGGCCCGCCTTGCCAGTGCGAGGCGTGCGCGGCGAGGTCATGTGGCTGCATGCCAGAGGCCTCAGCCTGCAACGCCCCGTGCGCCTGCTGCATCCGCGCCATCGCGTCTACATCGTGCCACGCCCGGGCGACCTGTTCGTGGTCGGCGCCAGCGAGATCGAAAGCGAGGACCGATCGCCCGTGAGTCTGCGCAGCGCCGTCGAGCTGATGGCCGCCGCGCACAGCGTCCTGCCGGAGCTGGCTGAGGCGCGCATCGTGCACATGGAAAGCAACCTTCGCCCGGCCCTGCCAGACAACGAACCGCGCACCGAGCACGCACCGGGCCTGCTGCGCATCAACGGCCTGTTCCGCCACGGCTGGCTGCTGGCGCCAGCTCTCGTGCAAGACGCACTGACGCTCACAGGCCTCGCCAACACCGAGGACACCCCCCATGCCTGACACCCGCACATCCGCCATCACCGGCACACTGCGGCTCAACGACCATGAGCTGCCCTGCCCCGAAGGCCTGACTCTGGCCGCCCTGATAGACAGCCAGGGTCTGGACCCTGCCGCCGTCGCCACCGCAGTCAACGGCGAATTCGTGCCGCGCGAGCAGCGTGCGAACACCCTGCTCAGGAACGGTGACACCGTGCTCACCTTCCAGGCCATTGTCGGAGGATGAACATGCTCACCACCGATGCCTGGACGCCCTACGGCGTCGAGCTGCGGAGCCGCTTCCTGCTGGGGACGGCGGGCTATCCGTCGCCGCAGGTGCTGGCCGACAGCATCGCGGCCAGCGAAGCGCAGGTCATCACCGTCGGCCTCAAGCGCACCATGTCGGCCGCGGGCGACAACGGCTTTATCGACATCATCAGCAGCGCCATGCGCGAGCGGGGCGCGCAGCTGCTGCCCAACACCGCCGGCTGCCGCACCGCGCGCGAGGCCATCACGCTCGCCCACATGGCGCGAGAGCTGTACGGCACGCACTGGATCAAGCTGGAGGTGGTGGGCGACGAGCACACGCTGCAGCCCGATCCCTGGGGCACCGTGGAGGCCGCGGCGCAACTCGTCAAGGACGGCTTCGCCGTCTTCCCCTACTGCACCGACGACCTGGTCACCTGCCAGCGCCTGCTCGACGCTGGCTGTCAGGTGCTCATGCCCTGGGGCGCCCCCATCGGTTCCGGCCAGGGCCTGCTCAACCCCTTCGCGCTGCGCACCCTGCGCGCACGCCTGCCCGGCATTGCGCTGGTGGTGGACGCCGGCATCGGCGCGCCCAGCCACGCCGCGCAGGCGATGGAGCTGGGCTTCGACGCGGTGCTGCTCAACTCC
>JAEZLX010000197.1 GCA_023415035.1 Pseudomonadota bacterium
CCGTTATTTCCACCGCCTGCTCACGCGCCACACCCTGCTGTACACCGAGATGGTGACGACGGGCGCGCTCATTCATGGCGACAGGGCGCAGCTGTTGCGCTACAACGCCGAGGAACACCCCGTTGCCCTGCAGCTGGGTGGGAGCGAGCCGGAGGCGCTGGCACATTGCGCGAAGCTGGGGCAGTCGCACGGCTTCGACGAGATCAACTTCAACTGCGGCTGCCCGAGCGAGCGGGTGCAGCGCGGGGCATTCGGTGCCTGCCTGATGAACGAGGCCGCGCTGGTTGCCGATTGCGTCAAGGCCATGCGCGACGCGGTGGACATTCCTGTCACCGTCAAGCACCGCATCGGCGTCGACCGCGAGGAGAGCTACGGTTTCGTGCGCGATTTCGTGGGCACGGTGGCCGAGGGTGGCTGCGAGGTGTTCATCGTGCATGCGCGCAATGCCTGGCTCAAGGGCCTGTCACCCAAGGAAAACCGCGAAATCCCGCCGCTGCGCTACGAGCTGGTGCACAAGCTCAAACAGGATTTCCCGCACCTGACGATCGCCATCAACGGGGGCATCACGACCAACGAACAGATCGCCCATCATCTGGAACATGTTGACGGCGTGATGATCGGGCGTGAAGCCTATTACAACCCCTGGTTGATGGCAGACTGGGACGCGCGTTTCTTCGGCGACGAAACCCGTCCGGTACCCACGCGCGAGGCGGTGGAGCTGGCGATGGTCGATTACATGGAGCGCGCCCACGCCGAGGACGGAGCGCCCTGGTACTCCGTGGCCTGCCACATGCTGGGGCTGCGCCACGGTCTGCGGGGTGCGCGCAAGTGGCGTCAGGTCTGGAGTGACCACCGGCTCAAGCCGCTGCCACCGCGCGAGGTCTGGGCCAGGGCGCAGGCTCACGTGGCGCCGGTGGCCGAGCCCGCGCAGGCCGCAACGGCCTGAGCGGTCCGCGTCTCAAAGACCGACGGCTCCCAGGTCGATGTGTCCGTCGCGTACCGGCGGGCACCAGAAGTAGGCGCCGGTTTCAGGTTCGGTGAAGCTGTACAGGCCGTCGATGATGCCGTCCTCGGCGCCCGACATGCGGCGCAGCTGTGTCTCGAAGGCATAGAAAGAGCGGCTGAATGCGGCGAAAACCAGACCGCCTTCGTTGCCATCGGCCCAGGGCATGGAGCGGCGCAGCACGAAGGCTTCGGGTTCGAAGTCCTCCTGGGCGGTGCGCTTGACGTGCGCCGAGGCCGGCGCGTCTTCTATCTCTTCGTTGCTGTCGCGTTCCCGGCCGATGGCCAGGTCCTGCTGCTGGCGGGTCATGGCCTCGAAGCGGCTCAGATGATGGCGCCAGCGCTGCACGGCAACGAAACTGCTGCCGGCCAGGGGACCGGTGTTTTCGGGTAGCAGCGCGGCTTCCAGGGCAGCATCGCCCTTGGGGTTTTCCGTGCCGTCCTCATACCCGGTCAGGTCCTTGTTGGTGCGGTGGCTGAAGGCGTCGGTGATGTGCTGCACATCGAAGGCGAGGGCGAGCAAGGCGCTCAGGTGTCGGCTGCGAATGAGCAGTTCGCCACGGTCCGTGCCGCGCAGCCAGATCCAGAGGTCGGCCGGTGTGGCCGGCAGCTTGATGCGGGCACCTTCGATGCCGCAGAAGCTCTTGAGCCCCGGCACGCTGGCGCCCAGCTCCCGCACCAGCGATTCACCCAGACCCACCACGGTCGTGTCACCGTCGGCCCGGGCGGCCAGCGCCTTGAGCACTTCGCGCGGGTCGGCACCGACCCGCAGCTGGCAGGTGAGATAACGGCCCTGGGCGGGAATGGGTTGCAAGATGCCGGGTTGGGCTACGGCGGCGAGGGACATGCGTGGGACTCCTGACAGATGTTCTGCGATGGCCACGGAATTGGCTGGCCAATGCCGGAACTGTAGCAGCGGGCCAAGGCGTTTCAGGCTGCCGCCTCGAGTCCGTTGTCGAAATGCTCACGCATGCGCTGGGTGGCCAGCTCGGCCTGGCGCGCCATCAGGGCGCGCATGATTTCGCGGTGCTCGGCCAGGGACTCCTCGATCCGGCCGGACTTGAACAGGGAATTGTGCCGGTTGAGCTTCATGACCTTGCGCAGGTCGGCCACCATCTGCTGGCGCCAGCGGTTGTCCGCCATTTCGAGCAGGCGCATGTGGAAACGCTCGTTCAGGGCGAAAAAGCGTTCGCGGTCGCCGGTGGCAGCTTCCAGCTCGCCATGCAGGGTCTGCAGCTCGCGCAGCTGTTCCTCGTCGGCCGTGCGGGCCACGACACCTGCCGCATCCGACTCCAGCAGAGAGAGCAGGTGGTACACGTCGGTCAGGTCTTTTTCCGAGACCTCCGTGACGTAGGCGCCGCGGCGCACCTTCATGGTGATCAGACCTTCTGCCGCCAGCACCTTCAGCGCCTCGCGCAGGGGTGTTCGGCTGATGCCCAGTTCCTCGGAAATCTTGAGCTCGTCGATCCAGCTGCCGGGCTCCAGCTCGCGCCGGAAGATGCGCTGGCGCAGCCGTTCGGCGACTTCTTCATACAGGGCGCGGGGGGCGAGGGGCTGGGCGGACATGGAGGGTGTGGAAGGTTCCGGATACACGTGTCAGTGCGTATTTTGCATCAATAATTATGAATGATATAGAATGGAAGGCTGTATTGACGCCACTTCATCACGATCGATCATGGCCCAGACTCCTTCCGAATTCACGCCCCCCAGCTACGAAGCCTGGGTCAAGGCAGCCCAGAAATCCGCGCCAGGGGGAGACCTGAATGCGCTCAACTGGGTCACGCCCGACGGGATCACGGTCAAGCCGCTGTACACCGCTGAGGACATCGAGGGGCTGCCGTACACCAACACGCTGCCGGGACTGGAGCCGTTCATCCGCGGTCCCCAGGCGACCATGTACGCCGTTCGTCCCTGGACGATCCGCCAGTACGCGGGCTTTTCCACGGCGGAGGAATCGAACGCCTTCTACCGCAAGGCCCTGGCGGCCGGTGGCCAAGGCGTGTCGGTGGCTTTCGATCTGGCCACGCACCGCGGTTACGACAGTGACCATCCGCGCGTGACCGGTGACGTCGGCAAGGCCGGCGTGGCCATCGACTCGGTCGAGGACATGAAGATCCTGTTCGACGGCATTCCGCTCGACAAGGTCAGCGTGTCCATGACCATGAACGGTGCGGTGCTGCCGGTGCTGGCCGGCTATGTGGTGGCCGCCGAGGAGCAAGGGGTCAGCCAGGACAAGCTCTCCGGGACCATCCAGAACGACATCCTCAAGGAGTTCATGGTCCGCAACACCTATATCTACCCGCCCGAGCCGAGCATGCGGATCATTGGCGACATCATCGAGTACACGGCACAGAACATGCCGAAGTTCAACTCGATCTCGATTTCGGGCTACCACATGCAGGAGGCAGGAGCCAACCAGGCGCTGGAGCTGGCCTTCACGCTGGCCGATGGCAAGGAGTACGTGAAGACCGCGCTGGCCAAGGGTCTGGATGTGGACGCCTTCGCGGGCCGCCTGTCGTTCTTCTGGGCGGTGGGCATGAATTTCTACCTGGAGATCGCGAAGATGCGCGCCGCGCGCCTGCTGTGGTGCCGCATCATGAAGGGCTTCGGGGCCAAGAACCCCAAGAGCCTGATGCTGCGTACGCACAGCCAGACCAGCGGCTGGAGCCTGACCGAGCAGGACCCGTACAACAACGTGGTGCGCACCACCATCGAGGCCATGGCCGCGGTGTTCGGTGGCACGCAGAGCCTGCACACCAACGCGCTGGACGAAGCGATTGCGCTGCCCACCGAGTTCAGCGCCCGCATCGCGCGCAACACGCAGCTCATCATCCAGGAGGAGAGCAACATCACGAAGGTGGTGGATCCCTGGGCGGGCTCCTACATGATGGAGTCGCTGACCCAGCAGATGGCCGACGCGGCCTGGAAGATCATCGAGGAAGTCGATGCCATGGGCGGCATGACCCGCGCCGTGGACAGCGGCTGGGCCAAGCTCAAGATCGAGGCGGCCGCGGCCGAGAAGCAGGCGCGCATCGACGCCGGCAAGGACGTGATCGTCGGCGTCAACAAGTACAAGCTGGACAAGGAAGACGCGGTCGAGATCCTTGAGGTGGACAATGTGAAGGTTCGCGACAGCCAGATCGCGCGTCTGAATGCCATCAAGGCCAGCCGCGACAACGCCGTCGTGCAGGCAGCGCTGGACTCGCTGACGGCCGCCGCCGCGTCGGGGCAAGGCAACCTGCTTGACCTGTCGATCAAGGCCATCCGCCTGCGCGCCACCGTGGGTGAGGTGTCCGAGGCGCTGGAGAAGGTGTTCGGGCGCCATCGCGCCGATACGCAAAAGGTGACCGGGGTGTACGCAGCCGCTTACGACAGTGCCGAGGGCTGGGATAAGCTCAAGGGCGAGATTGCCGAATTTGCCGAGGCGCACGGCCGCCGTCCCCGCGTGATGATCGCCAAGCTCGGCCAGGACGGCCACGACCGCGGCGCCAAGGTGGTGGCCACGGCCTTCGCCGACCTGGGTTTCGACGTGGACATTGGCCCGCTGTTCCAGACGCCCGAGGAATGTGCCCGCCAGGCGATCGAGAACGATGTGCATGCGGTGGGCATCTCCACGCTCGCCGCGGGCCACAAGACCCTGGTGCCGGCCATCATCGCGGAGCTGAAGAAGCAGGGCGCCGACGACATCATCGTCTTCGTCGGTGGCGTCATCCCGCGCCAGGACTACGACTTCCTCTACGAGGCGGGCGTCAAGGGCATCTACGGCCCGGGCACGCCGATTCCCGCCAGCGCCAAGGACGTGCTGGAGCAGATCAAGAAGGCCGCGGCTTGAGTCCTGAACAGATCCGCGACGGCATCGTCGGTGGCCCCCCCGCCGCGAAACGGCGGGCGATGGCCAAGGCGATCACCCTGCTGGAGTCCACGCGAGCCGACCACCGTGCACAGGCCGACCGGCTGCTGACCGATCTGCTGCCGCACACGGGCCGCAGCCTGCGGCTGGGCATCAGCGGTGTGCCCGGCGTTGGCAAGAGCACCTTCATCGAGGCCCTGGGCCTGCATCTGATCGGCCTGGGCCATCGGGTTGCGGTACTGGCCATCGATCCGTCGAGCTCGGTCTCGGGCGGCTCCATCCTGGGCGACAAGACTCGCATGGAGCAGCTCTCTGTCAACGAAAGCGCCTACATCCGTCCCAGTCCCAGTGGCGGCACGCTCGGCGGCGTTGCCGAGAAGACCCGCGAGTCGATGCTGGTGTGCGAGGCCGCCGGCTACGACGTGGTCATTGTCGAGACCGTGGGCGTGGGCCAGAGCGAGACGGCCGTGCACGGCATGACCGACATGTTTTGCCTGCTGCAACTGCCCAACGCGGGCGACGACCTGCAAGCGATAAAAAAGGGCGTGATGGAGCTGGCCGACCTGGTGGTCATCAACAAGGCCGACATCGACCCTGATGCCGCCACCCGCGCCCGTGCGCAGATCACCTCGTCGCTGCGCCTGCACGGTCACCACGACCCGGACGCCGCACCGGGCTGGGTGCCCAAGGTCATCCAGATCAGCGCATTGCTCGGCGAGGGCGTGGACCGCTTCTGGGACGCCGTGCGCGAATACCGCGACCTGCAGACCGCCAACGGGCGACTGGCCGGGCGCCGCCAGCAGCAGGCACGCGCCTGGATGTGGGAGCGCATCGACGCCGGGCTGAAGCAGCGCTTTCGCGAACACCCCCGGGTGCGCGAGGCGCTGGAGGCCACCCAGCACGCCGTCATTGACGGACAGCTGCCACCTTCGACGGCCGCGCGCCAGCTGCTCGAACTCT
>JAEZLX010000202.1 GCA_023415035.1 Pseudomonadota bacterium
TCGATGCGGCCGGCAAGGGCACCACCGCTGCTGGCAGCGATGCGGATCTCGGCCTTGGTCTGGCCGGTCTTGTCATCGACATTGCGCCACAGTCCCTCGGGCGTGGCTTGCGCGAAGGACTGGGCGGTGCCCAGGGCCATCAGGAGGGCGAGAGAGGAGCGCTTCATGCCAGGGCAGCGTCCGTATCCATCAGTACGCGGCTGCCGGTGCGGGCCGTGCGCATCAGGGTGGCCGTCTCGGGGAAGAGCTTGGCGAAGTAGAAGCGCGCCGTCTGCAGCTTGGCCGTGTAGAACGGATCGGTGCTGCCTTCGGCGATCTTGCGCAGGGCGACCTGGGCCATGCGGGCGAACATGTAGCCGAACACCAGGTGACCGGCCACGCGCAGGTAGTCCACCGCGGCGGCACCGACCTCGTCGGGGGTCTGCATGCCCTTGAAGCCGATCTCCATCGTGAACTTGGTCATCTGCTCACCCAGCTGCGCAATGGGGTTGATGAACTCGGCCATCTTCTCGTTGACGCCTTCCTCTTCCACCAGACGCGCGACGAGCTTGCCGAACTTCTTGAGCGTGGCGCCCTGGTTGCCCAGCACCTTGCGGCCCAGCAGGTCCAGCGACTGCACGGTGTTCGTGCCTTCGTAGATCATGTTGATGCGGTTGTCGCGCACGAACTGCTCCATGCCCCATTCCTTGATGAAGCCATGGCCGCCGAAGACCTGCATGCAGGCGTTGGTCGCGATGTGGCCGTTGTCGGTGATGAAGGCCTTGACGATGGGGGTGAGCAGGGCCACCAGCTCGTCGGCTTCCTTGCGCACCTTCTCGTCCGGGTGGTGGTGGGCCTTGTCCACCAGCAGCGTGCTGAACACCTGCAGTGCGCGGCCGCCTTCGGCATAGGCCTTGGCGGTCAGCAGCATCTTGCGCACGTCGGGGTGCACGATGATGGGGTCGGCCTCCTTGTCCCTGGCCTTCACGCCCGAGAGGCTGCGCATCTGCAGGCGGTCCTTGGCGTAGGCCAGTGCGTTCTGGAAGGCCACTTCCGTCAGGCCCAGCGACTGGTTGCCCACGCCCAGGCGGGCGGTGTTCATCATCACGAACATGGCGGCCAGGCCCTTGTTGGGCTCGCCGACCATGGTGCCGACGGCGCCTTCCAGGCTCAGCTGGCAGGTGGCGTTGCCGTGGATGCCCATCTTGTGTTCCAGGCCGGTGCAGAAGATGGGATTGCGCTCGCCCAGCGAACCGTCGGCGTTGACCTTGAACTTGGGCACGACGAACAGGCTGATGCCTTTGCTGCCCTTGGGTGCGTCGGGCAGGCGGGCCAGCACGAGGTGGACGATGTTCTCGGCCAAGTCGTGCTCGCCGGCGCTGATGAAGATCTTGTTGCCGGTGATCTTGTAGGTGCCGTCGGCCTGCGGTTCGGCCTTGGTGCGCAGCAGGCCGAGGTCCGTGCCGCAGTGGGGCTCGGTCAGGCACATGGTGCCGGTCCACTCGCCGCTCACCAGCTTGGGCAGGTAGGTCTTCTTCTGCTCGTCGGTGCCGTGCGCCAGCAGCGCCTCGTAGGCGCCGTGCGACAGACCGGGGTACATGGTCCAGGCCTGGTTGGCGCTGTTGAGCATTTCGTACAGGCACTGGTTGACCACGTGCGGCAGGCCCTGGCCGCCGTACTCGGGATCGCACGACAGCGCCGGCCAGCCGCCTTCGACGTACTTGGCGTAGGCGTCCTTGAAGCCCTTGGGCGTGGTGACCTCGTGGGTGCTCGGGTCGAGCTGGCAGCCCTCGGTGTCGCCGCTGACGTTCAGCGGGAACGCCACGCCGGCCGCGAACTTGCCGGCTTCCTCCAGCACGGCGTTGATCGTGTCCGCGTCCGTCTCGGCGTGCGCGGGCATGGCCTTGAACTCGGCTTCGACGTTGAAGACTTCGTGCAGAACGAACTGCATGTCACGCAGGGGCGGGTTATAGACGGGCATGAATGACTCCTGTTGTCGATGTGGCGAAGGGTGGAAACGGTTGCGATATCAGGTGGTGGCGCTTTCGGCGCGCTTGCGGCGTGTCTTGGGTGCCGGCGTGGCCGGTACGGCCTGCGGGTTGCTGTTGCTCTCGATGATCCGGTCGAAGGCGGCGACCGCGCGGCGCAGCGAATCGGGTCGGTAGAGGAAGCGTGCCTCGTAGTGCAGCGCGAGGATCAGCGCGTGGATCTCGAAGGCCATCTGCGTTGCGTCGGTGTCGGGGCGCAGGTGGCCTTCCTCGATGGCCATGTCGATGGCGCGGCGCATGGCGGCCAGCCAGATGTTGACCGACTCCATCAGCGCGTCGCGCACGGGACCCACGCGATCCTCGAACTCGATCGCGCCACTGATGTAGATGCAGCCCGAGTCGATCTCGATCGAGGTGCGCTTCATCCAGTTGTTGAACAGCGCGCGCAGGCGCGGCCGGCCCCGGGGGGCCGGCAGGGCGGGGTAGAACACTTCCTGCTCGAAGCGCGTGTGGTACTCGTGCACCACCGAGATCTGCAGCTCCTCGCGCGAGCCGAAATGGGCGAACACGCCCGACTTGCTCATGTGCATGACCTCGGCCAGCGCGCCGATGGACAGGCCTTCGAGGCCCATTTGCGTGGCCAGGGACAGGGCGGCGTCGATGATGGCCGCCTTGGTCTGCTGGCCCTTCTGCTTGGGCTTGTCGCTGCTGCGGGAACGCTTGGCCGCGGGGCTGGGGCTCATGATGGCGTTGTGGATGGTTCGTCGAAAACCCGCACTGTAACCCAAAAACGAACGTTCGTGCTTTTTTTCGAAAGATGGATCATGAATTCGCTGACACCGGCTGGAGCTTCCAGCACCTTGCAGCCATTGCTGTTGGGCAGGGTTGTCTTGCGGGCCCAGGGCAGTCCAGAATATGCGTGCTGATGTCAACGGCGTCGGCAGCAGCCCATCCTGCGTCCCGATCGCCATTCACTCGAGGATCACATGGACAGTCCCGCGGAGCAACTTTCGGCCGAGCAGCTCAAGGCACTCGCCTCTCTGCCAGAAGGAAAGCCGGTCGTCATGCTCAACTTGCTGCGCTTCCGCGACGAAGCTGCCTACGGGGATCCCGCCGAGGCGTGCAGCGGCCGTGAAGCGTACAAGCGCTACTCGCAGACGTCGCTCCGAACCATTGCTGCCGTGGGAGGGAGCGTCATCTTCAGTGGCAAAGCGCATGAGTCGCTCATCGCGCCGGCCGGTGAGACCTGGCACCAGGTCTTTCTGGTTCGCTACCCGTCGGCTGCCGACTTCAGCGCCATGCTGTCCATGCCGGAGTACCAAGCCTGTGTCCGCCACCGCACCGCGGCGCTAGAGGATTCCCGGCTGACGCCCATCACTCCGTATGAAGCATAGGGTTGCTCGGGGAACGTTGGCAGGTGCCCTACTTGCGCGAGGCGAAGAAGCGCGAGGCGTTGACGGCGACGGCCAGCTCGCTGGCGGTGGCCAGCAGTGATGGCGCCATGTCGAGCAGGCGCTGCGTGTCCAGACGCACCGAGGGGCCGGCGATGACCAGAATGCCGGCCACCGGCTCGCCCCGGCGCTGGATGGGGGCGGCGATGCCGCTCATCCAAGGGGTGAACATGTCCTGCACCAGCGCGAAGCCGCGCCGTCGGTGCGCCTTGAGCATCTTGAGCAGTGCACCCATGCCCATCGGCGCGTTGGGGCCGTAGTCCTCGGCACGCCCGAAGCCCTGGCGGGCCACGATCTCCATGGCGCGGTCCTCCGGCAGGGTCATGAGCCAGGCGTGGCCGGCCGCGCTGCACGACAGGCGCAGGTCGGTGCCCATGTCGGGGTCGTACTTCAGGCCGGAGCGCGCGCCCTGGGCCTTGGCGACGAGGGTCAGCCGCTCGTCGTCGACGATGGCAAGGCGCACCAGCTCCTGCGTCTCGTCGGCCAGCCGCTCCAGCAGGGGCTGGGCGATGTCCACCACGCCGGTGCGGCTGAGGTAGCTCAGGCCCAGCGCGGCCAGACGCGTGGTCAGGGCGTAGTCGCCGTGCTGCTGGCTCTGTCGCACGAAGCCGAAGCGGATGAGCTCGCCGAGCAGGCGGTGGCAGCCGCTGCGGGTCAGGCCCAGCTCGTCTGCAATCTGCGACAGCGACACCCCGTGCGGGTATCCGGCCAAATACTCGAGCAGGACGAGGGTTTTTTCGGTCGCGCCACTCATGTTGTCTCCCGGCAGGCTGTGTTCGGGCGGGTTAAAAATCTGAATTCAGTTCAGTTTTTGAAAAATATACAGAAATTTTCGACAGCAGCGGAACGCGTTCCTAAGATCGTCCCCGCACAGCACACGAAGCGTTTGGCTGTGTGGTTCCATCACATCAAGGAGACAAGACATGCCCGCCGTCAAGGACCGCGCATCCCTGCGCCAACATCAGCCGAAAAGCCTGGGGCGCCGCCTCGCCATCGCTGCCATCGCGGCCGTTCTGCCGCTGGCGGCCAGCCTGCCCGCCTCGGCACAGGACATCAAGAACCGCACCCTGAAGTTCGCCTTCAGCCTGGCCAAGGACCACCCGCTGGGCCAGGGCGCGCAGAAGTTCGCCGATCTGGTGGCCGAAAAGAGCGGCGGCAAGATCAAGGTGAACCTGTTCCCCAACGCCGTGCTCGGTGGCGACCCGCAGAACCTGTCGGCCGTGCGCGGCGGTACGCTGGACTTCACCTCGATGGCCACCGGCCTGCTGGCCGGCATCGACAAGCAATTCATGGTGTTCGACTTCCCCTTCCTGTTCAACAGCGCGGAAGAGGCCTATGCGCTGTCGGACGGCCCGGTGGGCACACGCCTGATGGACGGCCTGCAGGCACACGGCCTAGTGGGCTTGGGCATTTGGGATCTGGGTTTCCGGCACATGACCAACAGCAAGCGCCCCATCACCCGCGTGGAAGACATCCAGGGCCTGAAGCTGCGCGTGATCGCCGCCCCCATCTATCTGGACATGTTCAACACCCTGGGTGCGAACCCGGTGCCCATGACCTTTGGTGAGGTGTATGGCGCGCTGGAATCCAAGACCATCGACGGCCAGGACAACCCCGTGGGCGTGATCGAGTCGGCCAAGTTCGCCGAAGTGCAGAAATACCTGTCGCTGACCAAGCACATCTACACCGGCATGCCCGTGCTGATGAGCAAGAAGACCTGGGACAGCATGTCGGCCACCGAGCGCAAGATCATCACCGATGCCGCCAACGAGGCCAAGGCCGAGGAGCGCCGCATCGCCCAGGCCACGGAAGCCAAGGCCATCGAGAGTCTGCGCAAGTCCATGGAGGTCAACGGCGTGACCGCTTCCGAGGTGGAGCGCATGCGCCTGAAGGTGCGGCCGGTGGTGGAGAAGTTCACCAAGGAAGTGGGCGAGCCGCTGATGCGCGAGGTCGGCACCGAGCTGGCCCGCCTGCGAGCCGGCAAGTGAGGTAAGCCCCATGCCCTTGCTTGGAAAGGCGGCCGTGGCGATGTGGTGGGAGATCGCCCCACCCGCGCGCGAGGAGTTCCTGGACTGGCACACGCACGAGCACCTGCCCGAGCGCCTGTCCATCCCCGGCTTCTGCCGCGGATCGCGATGGGCGAGCGCCGAGGGCGGTGACGGCTTCTTCGTCATGTACGAACTGGAAGGCGTCGAGGTGCTGACCGGCGCGGCGTACATGGCGCGCCTGAACGCCCCGACGCCCTGGTCGCTGAAGATGATGCCTGAGCACCGCGGCATGGTGCGCAGCCTGGCGCGCGTGAGCCTGAGCTACGGCGGTGGTGGTGCCTCGCACCTGCTGACGCTGCGACTCACGCCGCAGTCCGGCGAGGAGGGCCGTCTGCGCTCGGCGCTGGTCGGGGTGCTGGCGGACCTGCCGCAGCGGCGCGGCCTCAATGGGGCGCACCTGCTGGAGACCGAGAAGGCGGCGGGTGCAGCCCAGCCCACGCGCGAGCAGCTCATTCGCGGCGGCGACCGCACGGCGGACTGGGTGGTGCTGGTGTCGGGCTACGACGCCGACGCGCTGCGCTCGCTGCGCGCCGGGGTGCTGTCCGATGCGGCGCTGGCCGGCGAAGGCATGGACGGCGCGGCGACCCAGGGGCTGTATCGGCTCTCGTCGAGCCTGCTGGAGACCGAGCTGAATGTGTCGGCCTGAAAGAGGCTCAGGCGACGGAGCGCTGGCGCCGGAACATCGGCGATGCGCCGCTGGCCAGCGCCAGTTCGCTGGCCACGGCCAGCAGCTCGGGCGCCAGCTCCGCCATGCGCGCCTCGGTCAGGCGCACCTTGGGGCCCGCGATGGTGATCACGCCGATCGCGGGCGCCCCCTCGCGCTGCACCGGCGCGGCCATGGCGGTCATGCCGGGCGCGAACATCTCGTTGATGGTCGCGTAACCGCGTTGGCGGGTCGCGTGCAGGATGTCCACCAGCGCCTTGACGGTGGTCGGTGCGTTCGGACCGTAGTCCTCGGGCTTGCCGAAGCCCTGGCGGGCGACGATCTGCAAGGCCTGGTCCTCGGGCAGTGTGGAAAGCCAGGCGTGGCCGGCGGAGCTGCACGAGAGGCGCACGTCGGTGCCGGCATCGGGGTCATAGCGCAGGCCGCTGCGGGCGCCCTGGGCCTTGGCGACGAAGGTCAGGCGCTCGCCATCGACGATGGCCAGGCGCACCAGCTCGCCGGAGATCGCTGCCAGCCGGTCGATCATGGGCTGGGCGATGTCGACGATGCCCGAGCTGCTCAGGAAGCTCAGGCCGAGGGCGGCCAGCTTGGTGGTCAGTGCGTAGTCGCCGTGCTCGCGCGTCTGGCGCACGTAGCCGAGCTCGGCGAGTTCGCCCAGCAGCCGGTGGCAGGCACTGCGCGGGATGCCGTGGTCATCGGCGATGGCCGCCAGGGGCATGCCCTCGGGGTGCGCCGCGAGGTATTCAAGGATCTGGAAGGACCGGGCTAGCGATGCGGACATGGTGACCTCTGAAAAGAGATTGCATCATATCTAAAGTGTGAATATCATTCCAAATGGAATCTAATTCCAAATTTTTAAAGGAGACACACGTGAAGACGAAATTTGTCCGCGCAACGCTGGCTGCAGTGATCGGTATGGCCCTGGGTTTTGGTGCCCAGGCCCAGGATATCCAGGAACGCACGATCAAGTTCGGCCACCTGAACAACACCGACCACCCGGTCAGCTTCGGCGTCAAGCGCTTTGCCGAACTGGTTGCGGCCAAGACCGGTGGCAAGTTCAAGGTGCAGGAGTACCCCTCGAACATGCTCGGCAACGAGCTGCAGCAGCAGTCGGCGCTGCAGGGCGGCGTGCAGGAGATGTCGGCGCCCAGCACCAGCTCGCTGGCAGGCATTGTCAAGGAATTCGGTCTGGTGGACTTCCCGTTCGCGGTGAGCAGTTTCGAGCAGGCCGACGCACTGCTTGACGGCCCGCTGGGTAAGGCATTGATCGACAAGCTGCCCGAAAAGGGGCTGGTGGCGCTGGGCTACTGGGACCTGGGTTTCCGCAATGTCACCAACAGCCGCCGTCCGATCACCAAGGCCGAGGACCTGCAGGGTCTGAAGCTGCGCGTGATCCCGAACCCGGTGTTTCTGGATTCGTTCAAGGCCTTCGGCGCCAACCCGGTGCCGATGCCCTTCGCTGAGCTGTACGGCGCGCTGGAGTCGAAGGCGGTGGACGGGCAGGAAAACCCCTTCGCGGTGATCCTGTCGAACAAGTTCTACGAAGTGAACAAGCACGTCAGCGCGACCAACCACGTGTACGCCGCCAACATCGTGCTGGTGAGCAAGCGCTTCTGGGACAAGCTCAGCCCGACCGAGCAGAAGATCATGAACGACGCGGCCAACGAGGCTCGCGCCTACCAGCGTCAGGTCAGCCGCGAGGCCGCCGCCAAGGCAGTGGGTGAGCTCAAGGCCAAGGGCATGGCGTACAACGACATCGCGCCGGCGGAGCAGGAGCGCATGCGCCAGATCGTCAAGCCCGTGACCGACAAGTTCGCCGCCAGCTACGACCCCGCGATCGTCAAGCTCTACAACGACGAGCTGGCCCGCATCCGCAAGTGAGAGAAAGCACGCAACGATGAAAATCCTGGTCCTGCACGGCCCGAACCTCAACCTGTTCGGCCGTCGAGAACCCCACATCTACGGCACCACGACGCTGGCGCAGATCAATGAAAGGCTGCTGGCCCTGGCCGAGGAGCTGGACGTGACGCTGGAGATCCACCAGTCCAACCACGAGGGCACGCTGGTTGATCATTTCCACGCGAACATCGATGTGGCCGACGGCGCGCTGCTCAACCCGGCCGGGCTAACGCAGCACGGCGTCTCGCTGCACGACGCGATCAAGGCCATGCCTTTCCCGGTGCTGGAGATCCACATGTCCAACATCGGGGCGCGCGAAAGCTGGCGTCAGCACTCGATCATCTCGCCGGCGGTGAAGGCGACGATCCAGGGGCTGGGCTGGCGTTCGTACACGGCGGGCCTGCGCGCGCTGGTGGAGATCGTGCGGGAAAGCAAGGCGGCCAGCGAGCCGGCCTGAGCCGGCGCAGCCGAATAAGCAAAGAGAAGGAGACAGGATGGACCGATGGTTTGGCTGGTATGGCCGGGCACTGGAGGTGTTCATGGCCATAGGACTGGCGCTGATGGTGGTGCTGGTGTTCGGCAACGTGGCCTTGCGCTACGTCTTCAATTCGGGGATCTCGGTTTCCGAGGAGATGGCGCGCTGGCTGTTCATCTGGGTCACCTTCCTCGGGGCTATCGTGGCGCTGCGCGAACGCGCCCACCTGGGCACGGGCTTCCTGCTCGACCGTCTGCCGACGGGGGGAAAGAAGGCGTGCCTGGTGGTGGCGCACCTGCTCATGCTGGGCACCTGCTGGCTGGTGCTCGAAGGCGCCTGGGAACAGGCGAAGATCAACTGGGACGTGTCGGCGCCGTCGAGCGGGCTGTCGATGGCGATCTTCTACGCCAGCGGCGTGGTGTTCGCCATCTCGGCCCTGCTCATCCTGGCCAATGACCTGTTTGGCCTGCTCACCGGCCGCGTGTCGGCCGACGAGCTGGCCAGCATGCGCGAATCGGAAGAGGTGCCGCGATGACCTTGCTGATTTTCGTAGGCTCGCTGCTCGGGGCCATGGCGCTGGGCGTGCCCATTGCGCTGTCGCTGCTGGTGTGTGGCGTGGCGCTGATGTGGCACCTGGACATGTTCGATGCGCAGATCCTGGCGCAGAACCTGGTCAACGGTGCCGACAGCTTCCCGATGCTGGCCGCGCCCTTCTTCATCCTCGCCGGCGAGATCATGAACGCTGGCGGTCTCTCGCGTCGCATCGTCAACCTGGCGCTCACGCTGGTGGGGCATGTGCGCGGTGGTTTGGGTTACGTGACCATTGTCGCCGCCTGCCTGCTGGCGGCGCTGTCCGGCTCGGCCGTGGCCGACGCTGCCGCGCTGACCGCGCTGCTGCTGCCCATGATGGTGGCGGCCGGTCACGACAAGTCGCGCTCAGCCGGCCTCATCGCTTCGGCCAGCATCATCGCGCCGGTGATCCCGCCCTCGATCGGTTTCGTGATCTTCGGTGTCGCGGCCAACGTCTCGGTGTCCAAGCTGTTCCTGGCGGGCATCGTGCCGGGCCTGATGCTGGGCCTGTCGCTGTGGTTCACCTGGTGGTGGATGGCACGCCGCGAACAGCTGCAGTCGCCGCCGAGGAAGAGCCGTGCCGAGATGCTCAAGGCCGTGCGCGAGGCGAGCTGGGCGCTGGTGCTGCCGTTCATCATCATCTTCGGACTCAAGTTCGGCGTGTTCACACCTACCGAGGCGGCCGTGGTGGCGGCGGTCTACGCCCTGCTGGTGTCCACGCTGGTGTACCGCGAGCTGCCGCTGTCCAGGCTGTACCGTGTGTTCGTGGCCGCAGCCAAAACCAGCGCGGTGGTCATGTTCCTCGTGGCCGCGTCGATGGTCAGCGCCTGGCTGATCACGGT
>JAEZLX010000173.1 GCA_023415035.1 Pseudomonadota bacterium
CAACAGCAGCACGCAAGTCTCGGCCCAGCAAGCCGTCCGGATCCCTGACTGGATGGTGCCCAATCCGGGGTTTGTGCTCGACGCGGGCATGCCGGGTGTGGAATCCGTGATGTGTGTCGCCACCGACGCCGACGTGCGCGTCAGGCTTCCTGACAGTCTGCAAGGCCCCGGTCTGCAACCGATCCAGGGCATGACCGGCATGCAGAGCGTTCGCGATGCGTTCCGCGAGGCTGCTGGCGAACAGGGTTTCGCCGAGCAAACCATGAGCTGGCGTGTGCTGCCGCAGCGTGCAGCCGCCAGCCGCTGACCGGCAGCACGGCGAAAAGATCATGGGCCCGATGCGTCACCACCTTGCCTGCTGGGCATGCGCCACCGCCATGCCGCTGGCAAGCGCCTTCGCGGCGGGCCCGATGCCGCCGGAACCCATCCAGGCTGCACCGTTGCAGCCCGACGCACCGCAACTTCAGGCACCCGCGCCACTCCCGCCGCGCGTGTCCCGCGACCGGCCGGAGGTGTTGCGTGTGGCACCGCTCTCGGATCCGTGGGCCATCGCGGAGATCGAAAGGCTCAAGACACTCGCCCTGCGCAACGACCTGGGCACATCGTCGCAGCTTGCACGCACGCAACGTCGGCGCTCGGCGGCCGAGGCCTCCTGGTGGCTGGGCCTGATCCACTCCCATGGCGCAGGCGTGGCGCAAAATCCCATCCAGGCGCGCCAATGGTTCGAGCGGGCCCGGGTGCTGGGGCATCCGCTGGCGCCGGCAGGGCTTGCCCTGTGCGAGATCGATGGCTGCACCGGACCGCCCAACCCGTCGGCCGCCCGCCCCTGGATCGCGCAGCTGCGGCGCACGAACGCACCACGTGCCTATTACCTTGAGTGGTTGTCCGAGTACCGCACCTCACCGATCGAGATGGCATCCGCCGATGAACCGGGCACGAGCACGACCGTCAACATGCCGGCACGCCATCTGTTGGAGCGCGCGGCAAGGGCGGGCGACCCTCATGCGCGGATCGAACTGGGTATCGACTTCGCCAACCGCCGGCAATGGCGCGATGCGCTGGCACAGTTCCAACAGGCCAGCCAGATCTCGGATGCCGCCGCCAGCAATGCCGCCACCGTACGGCTGCTGATGGAAGAGGAAGCCAGGACAGGAGCCGGAGAGACCGGACGCGCCGCGCAACTGTTGCGCGAAGCCCGGCGCCAGCACCGGGGCGATGGCGTCCCGGCCAACTATGCCGAGGCGCTGCGCCTGTACCGTCAGGCCGAGGCTGCCGGCAGCGCCGAGGCCGGCCGGATACTGGCCCTGATCGCGTCACGGCCTGCGCCTGGCGGTGACGTCAACATCGAATGGATGCGACAGCTGGCCTACATCGATCTGTCGCAGGTGCTGCCCTCGCTGGGAAGTCCGGTATCCGGGCTGCGCCTGCAGCGCGAACCCTCGCCCCTGTTCGACTGGCTGCCCAAAACCTGGCGGGAACGCGCGGGAGGCATCCGCTAGCTGGCAAGCCTTACCCGCCGCGCAGCTGGGCACGCAGCATAACGCCGATCTCGGGCCGCTCGGCAAACGGATCGGGCGGGTTGTCTCCGGCGACGATAGCATCGAAGCGCATCCTGGCATTGCCCAGGGCATGCGGGTGGCTGTAGATGTAGAAGCGGTCCTCGCGCACGGCATCGAACACTTTTTGTGCCACCTCGGCCGCGGTGACCTTGCCGGAGCTGACGGCCTTCTCGGTCATGGCCTGCCCGATGAGCTGGCTCTTCGTGGGAGCCTCGTCCGCCATGTCGGCCGGCTTGTTGCGATGGCTCTGGCTGATGCCGGTGGCCACAAAGTACGGGCATAGCACACTCGCACTTACCTGATCGGTGACCAGGCGCAGATCCTGGTACAGCGATTCGCTCAGACTCACGACCGCGTGCTTGCTCACGTTGTAGACGCCCATGTTGGGCGGCGTGAGCAAGCCCGCCATGCTGGCGGTGTTGACGATGTGTCCGCGGTAGGCCGGATCCGCCTGTGCTGCGGCAAGCATCATGGGCGTGAAGAGCCGCACGCCGTGGATGACGCCCCAGACGTTGACGCCCAGCACCCACTCCCAGTCGCGCACCGAGTTTTCCCAGATCAGGCCGCCGGAGCCCACCCCCGCGTTGTTGAACACGAGGTGCGGCGCGCCGAAACGCGCCTGCACGGCCGCCGCCAGCGCTTCCATCTGTGCGGCGTCAGACACATCCACCCGCAGTGCGAGTACGGGCGCGCCTGCCGCCTGGATCTCGGCCGCCGCGGCATCGAGCGCGTCCTGCTGCACGTCCACCAGGACGAGGTTCATGCCCAAGCGAGCTCCGATGCGCGCGCACTCTAGGCCGAACCCGGAGCCTGCCCCGGTCAGTACCGCTGTCTTGCCCTTGAAATCCGGAATCATGCGTGTTGTCTCCTCTTGGGTTGTCGTCTTCAGGAGCGAAGCATCTCGATGTGCGGGATGCCGTCCTCGATGTACGGCTTGTTGTCCGAGATGAATCCGTGCCGGTTGTAGAACGCTTCGAGATGGGCCTGCGCCCCGATGCGGATGGGTTGCTCGCCCCAGAGCGCATGCAGCATGCGGATGGACGTGGCCATGAGCGCGTGGCCGAGCCCGGTGCCCCGCGCCGACGGTGCGGTCACCACCCGGCCGATGCTGGCCTCGGCGAAGCCGCGCCCCGCCGGCACCAGCCGCGTCGAGGCCAGCAGCTGCACACCGCCCCTGCCATCTGGCGCTTCAGCCAGCACATGCAGGCAATCGGCATCCATGCCATCCATGTCCAGGAACACGCAGTTCTGCTCAACCACGAACACCTCGGAGCGCAGCCGCAGCAGCCGGTACAGCGTAGCGGCCGACATGGCATGGAATGGCAGGCAACGCCAGGCAAGCCCGGCACCGGAATCGTTGTCAGAAAGGCCGCTCAAAAGAATCGTTCCCGCAACTTGTCAAAAAAGCCGCCGCCGGATGCCTGCCACGGATACACGAAGCCTGGCCTCAGATCAGCTTCACGAGCTGCTTGCCCAGGTTCTTGCCCTTGAGCAGGCCCAGAAAGGCCTCGGGCGCCGATTCGATGCCCTGCGCGATGGATTCGCGCGGGCGCAGCTTGCCCTGCGCCACCAGGCCACCCAGCTCGGCCAGCGCCTCGGGCCAGACCTCCATGTGCTCGCTGACGATGAAGCCCTCGATCTTGAGGCGGCTGATGAGGATCAGCGACGGATTGGTCATGGGCAGCGGCTGTCCGTCGTAGCCCGCAATCATGCCGCACATCGCGATGCGGCCGAAGGCGTTCATGCGCAGCATGACCGCGTCCAGCACCATGCCGCCCACATTCTCGAAATAGCCATCGATGCCCTTGGGGCAGACTTCCTTGAGCGCCTTGGCCAGCGAGTGCATGTCCTTGTGCTGACGGTAGTCCACGCAGGCGTCGTAGCCCAGCTCCTGCACCGCGTATTGGCATTTCTCGGGGCCACCCGCAATGCCGACCACACGGCAGCCACGCGCCTTGGCCAGCGCCACATACGCACTGCCCACGGCACCCGTGGCGGCGCTGACCACCACGGTGTCACCCGCCTTGGGCGCGATGATCTTCACCAGACCGTACCAGGCCGTCACGCCCGGCATGCCGACCGCGCCCAGGTAGTAGGACAGCGGCACGTGCGTGGTGTCGACCTTGCGCAGCGCGCCGGACTGATCGGCATCGACCACGCTGTACTCCTGCCAGCCCCCCATGCCCACTACCTTGTCGCCCGGCTGGTACTTCGGGTGTTGCGATTCGACGACCTCACCCACCGTACCGCCGATCATGACCTCACCCAGCGGCTGGGCGGCCGCGTAACTCTTGCCCTCGTTCATGCGGCCGCGCATGTACGGATCCAGACTCAGGAAGTGATGGCGAACCAGCACCTGCCCGGACTTGAGCGTCGGCGTCTCGGTGGTCACAAGCCTGAAGTTGTCGACCGAGGCCTCTCCCTGAGGCCGGCTGTCGAGCAGTATCTGGCGGTTGCTTGGCATGGCTTTCGTCTCCTGTCTGGATATGTCTGTGGTGTGAAACGGCTCAGTCGGTCCGGATGGTGTTCAGCGGCTGCGTCTTGCGCCGGCCAACCGGCAGACGCGGCACATACTTGAAGGTGCCGGTCGCATGCACGCACAGCCGGCCTTCCTCGTCGACGATACGGCCTTCCGTGAAGGCCATGGTGGCGGTGCGGTGCAGCAGCTTGCCGAGGGCGGTGAGCGTGCCCTTGGCCGGGCGCACGAAACTCGATTTCATCTCGATGGTGACGCAGCCCATGGCAGGCTCCACCGATCGGGCAGCGTGCGCCATGGCGACGTCCAGCAGCGTCATGCTGGCGCCGCCATGCACCACGCTGAAGGAGTTTTCATGCTCGGGACGCGGCCGGAAGACGATCTCGGCCTCGCCGCCATCGAACTTCTGCAACTCGAACCCGAGCAGTTCGACAAAAGGAATATGGATTTCAAACTGCATGGGCGAACGATACAGCCTCCCGGGACGCTTGTCGCCGCTCAGCCCCCCGTGATGATCGAGACGCCGCCATCCACCGCCAGCCACTGGCCGGTGATGTGCTTGCCCGCGTCCGATGCATAGAGCACGGTGATGCCCTTGAGGTCCTCGTCGTCACCCAGGCGCCCCAGCGGGGCGCTCGCGGCCAGCTTGTCCTCGCCCATGGCCTCGAGCGTGCCACGGGTCATCTTGCTTGGGAAAAAGCCCGGGCAGATCGCGTTGACGCGGATGCCATGGTCGCCCCATTCGGCTGCCAGCGCGCGGGTGAAGTTGATCACCGCGCCCTTGGAGGTGTTGTAGGCGATCGTCTTCATGCCCCGGGGATTGCCGCCGAGACCCGCGATGGACGCGGTGTTGATGATGCTGCCACGGCGGCGCGGGATCATGCTGCTCCTGGCAACGAGCTGGCTGAGCAGGAAGTAGCTGCGCACGTTCAGGTTCAGCACCTTGTCCCAGGCCTCCAGCGGATGATCCTCGGCGGGAGCACCCCAGGCTGCGCCGGCGTTGTTGACGAGGATGTCCACATCGCCGACCCGCTCCAGCGTTTCGGACGCCAGGCGCCGGATCTGGTCCTCATGCTGGCAGTCCGCGGCGATCCAGCGCGCGTCGATGCCGGCGGCCTGCAGTTCGGCCGTGGCCTGCTCCAGATCCTCGGCCTTGCGCGAGCTGATGACGATGCGGGCGCCGGCTTCGCCGAGGGCGTGTGCTATCTGCAGGCCCAGGCCGCGCGACCCTCCGGTCACCAGGGCGGTCTTGCCCGTGAGGTCGAACAGCTGGGCAACGGTGCGGGTCATGAATGTCTCCTTTGTCGGTATGTGAATGAAAGTCAGAATGCCTCGGCCGGCAGCCCGGCGCAGGTCTGGTCGCGCTCCCACACCACCTTGAGCCAGGCGCCGATGCGCGGCAGCTCGTAGTGGAAGAAATAGCGCATGGCAGCCAGCCGGCCCTGACGCGCGGGCGACGCGGGCAGCGCAACGGCCGCCAGCGCCACGTCGAGCCAGATCCAGGCCAGCACGGTATGACCGAATGCCTGCATATAGGGTACGGCATTGGCCAGCGCCTCCTGCGGATCGCCGGTGGCCCAGGCCGCCTTGGTCGCGGCACCCACGTCCTGCAGCGCCTGCCCGAGGGCGTTGGCATAAGCCGCCAGCTCGGGCACATGGATGGCGCGCTCGATGGTGCGGTTGATGCGGCCGGCCAGCAGCTGCAGGCCGCGGCCGCCTTCCATCACCACCTTGCGGCCCAAAAGGTCCATGGCCTGGATGCCGTGGGTGCCCTCGTGGATCATGTTGAGGCGGTTGTCGCGCCAGTACTGCTCGACCGGAAAGTCGCGCGTGTAGCCATACCCGCCGTGGATCTGGATCGCCAGCGAATTGGCCTCCAGGCAGAACTCGCTGGGCCAGCTCTTGATGACGGGGGTAAGCACTTCCAGCAGAAGCCGCGCCTCCTCGGCCGCCTCGGGCGAGCCGGTGCGCTGCTCGTCCACCAGCAGGGCGCCGTACAGGCCCAGCGCCAGCGCGCCCTCGCAATAGCTCTTCTGGGCCAGCAGCATGCGCTTGACGTCGGCGTGCTCAATGATGCGCACCTGCGGCGCGCTCGCGTCCTTGCCTCCCACACCCAGCGGGCGCCCCTGCGGCCGGTTCATCGCGTAGTCGAGACTGGCCTCATACCCGGCATAGCCGAGCATCGTGGCCGCCATGCCGATGGCGATGCGTGCCTCGTTCATCATGTGGAACATGCAGCGCAGACCGTCGCCCGGACGCCCCACAAGGTAGCCGATGGCACCGGCGCCACCACGCACCGGGTATCGTCCCTCGCCGAAGTTGAGCAGCGTGTTGGTGGTGCCGCGCCAGCCCAGCTTGTGGTTCAGGCCCGCCAGCGCCACGTCGTTTCGCTCGCCGGTGAGCCGGCCTTCGGTGTCCACCAGATGCTTGGGCACGATGAACAGCGAAATGCCCTTGACGCCCGGCACCAGCCGGCCATCGGCATCGGGGATCTTGGCCAGCACCAGATGCACGATGTTCTCGGCCATCTCGTGATCGCCGGAGGAAATCCACATCTTGTGGCCATGCAGCCGGTAACGCGGACCGAGCGGATCGTCGGCCGAGCCCTCGCCGTCGGGCACGGCGCGCGTGGCCACGTCGCTCAGGCTGGAGCCGGCCTGCGGCTCGGACAGGCACATGGTCCCGGTGAAGCGCCCGTTGTATTCGTTGAGCGCGAAAACCTGCCGCTGCAGCTCGGTGCCGTGCGCCATCAGCAGGTTGGCATTGCCGGTGGTCAGCAGGTTGGAGCCGATGCTGACCGAGGCCTTGGCAAAGAAGCTGTTGGCTGCGGACTCGACCACGAACGGCAGCTGCATGCCGCCGATGTCATAGTCCTGCGCCGCGCTGAGCATGCCCGACTCGGCATAGGCACGCCGTGCATCGAGCGTGGCCTGCGGCAGGATCACCTTCTCGCCATCGAACTGTGGCTCCTGCGTGTCCACCAGGCGGTTGTAGGGTGCGAATTTTTCGCGCGCGATGCGCTCGCAGGTGTCCAGCACCGCGGCGAAGGTCTCGCGCGAGTGATCCGCGTAGCGCTCCCGCGTGGCAAGTCCCTCGGTCCGGAGCCAGTCATAGAGCAGGAAGTCGAGCGTGGAGCGCAGGGACAGGGTCATGCCGCAAATTATCAAAGCGCGTGCGCGCGATCACCTGTCCTTTGGGCGACGACCGGACGCACCTTCCCGGTGCGGATATCCGTTCGAAGCATCGGGTCAATTGGTTTGCATGCAAACGACTTGCCACCGTTTGCGCACAATACCCGAACCGCTCCCCCCATCCTCTCCATGGCCGCCTCCGTCCCCCCTCCCCAGCACAACCGCACGCGCTTCGGTTTGCTGGTGGGTAGCGTGTTCCGCCAGTGGCGCCGGCAGGTCGACATCGCCTTCAGGGACGAAGGCCTGAGCGATGCCACCCGCTCGCCGCTCATCACGCTGTACGACCACGGCGAACCCATGCGGCAGAAGGACCTGGCCCAGGCGCTGTACCTGGATACCAGTTCGCTCGTGCGCGTGCTCGCGTACCTGCGCAAGAGCGGCCTCGTCGACTGGCAGCAGGACCCGCAGGACGGACGCGGCAAGCTCATCACGCTGACGCCGCAGGGCCACGCCACGGCAGCCAGCATCCTGGCCAGAAGCCTGGACATCGAACGCACCATCCTGGCGGACCTGACGCCCGAAGAGCTGGCCATCACCCAACGCGCGCTGAAAAAGATCTCGCTGCGCTTCCAAGCCATGGGTTGACCGCCCGTTGCCCCTGGCTCGCCGCCCCACCCCCATCGAACCGTACGCGCCCGCACCGATTGACCGATTGACCGATTGATATGCCATCCAGTTTCCGATCCCTTGCCCTGCTGAGCTTCGCCATGGTCGTTGGCGTGATGGGCACCGCGCTCATCAGCCCACTCTACGGGCTGTACCGCGAAGCCTGGCAGCTGCAGGCGGTGGAGGTGTCGCTCATCTACGTGATCTACATGGGGGGCGCCCTGCTGGCGCTGCTGTTCTTCGGCCGCCTGCCCGACCTGCTGGGTTTCCGCCCCACCATGGTGTGGGCCCTGGCCGCGGCCTGGGTCGGCACGCTGATCTCCATGGTCTCGTGGAATGCCGTGTCGCTGACGGTGGGCCGTTTCATCGTGGGCGCCTCGTCCAGCATGATCACCACCAGCGCCGCACTGGGTTTCACGCAGGTGGTGCCACGCGAGAAGCGCAGCCGCATGGCCCTGCTCAGCAGCACGCTGATTGCCCTCGGCTTCGGAGTCGGACCGCTGATGGGCGGCATCATGGGCCAGTGGGCGCCCTGGCCCCTGGTCACCACCTATATCCCCTCGCTGGCGCTGGCCCTGCTGGGCATCGTGGGGCTGCGCAAGATCCGGCTGCCTGAGGGGAGTGACACCATCGCCCGGCGCCCGCTGGCAACAGCCGATATCGTTCCCAGGCTGACCTGGCCCGGCGCCGCCGACTCGGGCGTGTTCGTGCTGACCTGCGCCATGCCCTTCGTGGCCTTTGGCGTGTTCGGCCTGTATGCCTCCATGCTGCCGCTGTTCCTGGACAGGATGGTCGCCTGGCACGGCCCCGTCGTCAGCGGTACGGCCGTGGCCCTGATCCTGTTCGTGTCGGCGGCGTTCCAGCTCATGGCACGCCGCCTGCCCGTGCGCTGGTGCGGCTTTGCCGGTCTGCTGGCCCTGGCCGCCAGCAACGCACTGCTGATGGTCAACCTGATGGTGTCCTCGGCCACGCTGTTCTTCAGCGGCGTGCTGCTCACCGCGCTCGGACACGCCCTGACCATGCTCTCGGGCATGAACATGATCAACAAGGTCGCCACCGACCACAACCGCTCCGGCCTGCTGTCCACCTACCTCGTCGTCGGCTACATCGGCTCGATGCTGCCCATGCTGGGGATCGGCTGGATCGCCGACCGCTGGGGCATGAACGTGGCGCTCGGCTGCTTCTGCTGCAGCGTGGTGGCGATCTGCGTCGTGAGCGCGGTGCTGTTCAAGCGGCACCCGCGCACCGCGCAGTGATCCGCACCGGCAGCAAAAGAAGGCCCCGCGCAGACCTTGCAGTCCGTGCGGGGCTTCCCGGAAGTCAACGCCTGCTGGTCGCCAGCGCTTACAGCACTTCGAACACGCCGGCGGCACCCATGCCGCCGCCAATGCACATCGTCACGCACACGCGCCTGGCGCCGCGACGCTTGCCCTCAATGAGCGCATGCCCCGTCAGTCGCTGGCCCGAAACGCCATAGGGGTGGCCCAGGGCGATGGCGCCGCCATTGACATTGAGGCGATCGGCCGGAATGCCCAGCTTGTCACGGCAGTAGAGCACCTGCACGGCAAAAGCCTCGTTGAGCTCCCACAGGTCGATGTCGTCCACCGTCAGACCCAGGCGCGAGAGTACCTTGGGCACGGCGAACACCGGGCCGATGCCCATCTCGTCCGGCTCGCAGCCGGCCACGGCAAACCCCAGGAATCGGCCCAGGGGCTTGAGACCCTTCCTCTCGGCCACCGATTCGTCCATCACCACACAGGCGCCGGCACCGTCAGAGAACTGGCTGGCGTTGCCCGCCGCCACAAGGCCTCCGGGGAGCGCCGGGCGGATGCCGCTGATGGCCTCGACCGTCGTGCCGGGACGGATGCCTTCGTCCTTCTCCACGGTCACTTCGCGCGTGACCAGGCCCAGCGTCTTGTCGGCCACGCCCATGGTCACGGTGATGGGAACGATCTCGTCCCTGAACCTGCCGGCCTCCTGGGCAGCCGCGGCCTTCTGCTGGCTGGCGGCGCCGTACTCGTCCATCGCCTCGCGACCGATGTGATAGCGCTTGGCCACCTGCTCGGCGGTCTGCAGCATGCTCCAGTAGATTTCGGGCTTGACCTTGTCCAGCGACAGGTCGCGCAGCATGTGCTGGTTCATTTCCTGCTGCACGCAGGAGATGCTTTCCACGCCGCCGGCCACGTAGATGCTGCCCTCGCCGGCGATGATGCGTTGCGCCGCCAGCGCGATGGTCTGCAGCCCCGACGAGCAGAAACGGTTGACGGTCATGCCCGAGACGGAAACGGGCAGGCCGGCCTTGAGCGCGATCTGGCGCGCGATGTTGGCGCCGGTGGCACCCTCTGGTGTCGCACAGCCCATGATCACGTCCTCGACCTCGGCCGGGTCGATGCCGGCGCGCTGCACGGCGTGCTGGACCACGTGACCGCCCAGCGTGGTGCCATGGGTCATGTTGAAGGAGCCCTTCCAGCTCTTGGCCAAGGGCGTGCGGGCAGTGGAGACGATGACAGCGTTGGTCATGATGGTTTCTTCCTCAATGCGTGATTCGTGCGGTCATCAGAACGTCTTGCCTTCGGCCGCGAGACGGGCCAGCAGCGGCGCAGGTTCCCAGAACTTCGCATCGTCCAGCGGGTTCTTCCGGAAGCGCTTCATGGCCTGCACCACGTTGAACAGCCCCACCTCGTTGGCATAGTTCAGCGGACCGCCGCGGTGCACCGGGAAGCCGTAGCCGAAGATGTAGACCACGTCGATGTCGCTGGCCTTGTTGGCGATGCCCTCCTCCAGGATGTGGGCGGCCTCGTTGACCAGGCTGAACACCAGGCGCTGCACGATCTCCTCGTCGGAGATCTTGCGCGGCGTGATGCCCTGCGCCTTGCGGTGCTCCTCGATCATCTGCACCACCTCCGCATTCGGGATGGCGTCGCGCTTGCCGGGCACGTAGTCGTACCAGCCCTTGCCCACCTTCTGGCCGAAGCGCCCCTTCTCGCACAGCAGGTCGGCGGTCTTGCTGTACTTCATGTCGGGATATTCCTGGTAGCGGCGCTTGCGGATCGCCCAGCCGATGTCGTTGCCGGCCAGATCGCCCATGCGGAACGGCCCCATGGCAAAGCCGAACTTCTCGATCGCCTTGTCGACCTGCTCGGGCGTGCAGCCCTCGTCCAGCAGGAAGCCGGCCTGACGCGCGTACTGCTCGATCATGCGGTTGCCGATGAAGCCGTCGCACACGCCGGAAACCACGGCCACCTTCTTGATCTTCTTCGCGACGGCCATCACGGTGGCCATCACGTCCTTGGCCGTCGCGTCGCCGCGCACCACCTCCAGCAGTTTCATCACGTTGGCCGGACTGAAGAAGTGCAGTCCCACCACGTCCTGTGGCCGCCGGGTGAAGGCCGCGATCTTGTTCAGGTCCAGCGTCGAGGTGTTGGACGCCAGGATGGCGCCGGGCTTCATCACCTCGTCGAGCTTGCGGAACACGGTTTCCTTGACGCCCAGCTCCTCGAACACCGCCTCGATCACGAGATCGGCGTCCTTGATGTCGTCGTAGCTGAGCGTGGTCGTCAGCAGGGCCATGCGCTGCTCGTACTTGTCCTGCTTGAGCTTGCCCTTCTTGACCTGGGCCTCGTAGTTCTTGCGCATCACGCCGACGCCGCGGTCCAGCGCCTCCTGGCTGGTCTCCAGGATCGTGACCGGGATGCCGGCATTGAGGAAGTTCATCGAAATGCCACCGCCCATGGTGCCCGCGCCAATCACCGCCACCTTGCGGATCTCGCGCCTGGGCGTGTCTTCCGGCACATCGGGAATCTTGCTGGCGGCTCGCTCGGCCGTGAACAGGTGGCGCAGCGCACGGCACTCGGGCGTCCACATCAGGTTGATGAAGATCTCCCGCTCGTAGGTCATGCCGTCGGCGAACTTCTTCTTCGTTGCCGCCTCGACGGCGTCCACGCACTTGAGGGGTGCCGGGAAGTTCCTGGCCATGCCGCCAACCATGTTGCGCGCGAACTGGAAGTAGGCGTCGCCATCCTTGTGGCCGCAGGGCAGGTCACGCACCAGCGGATATGCAGAGCCGTCGGCAGCGTGCCTGGCGGCCACCTCCCGCGCCAGCGCCAGCGCTTCGTCCAGCAGCGTTTCGGCTGACGCCGCCATTTTGTCGAACAGCTTCTGGCCCGGCAGTTGCGCCAGCATCTCGCTCTTGACCGGTTCGCCACTGACGATCATGTTCAGCGCGGCCTCCACGCCCAGCACACGCGGCAGGCGCTGCGTGCCGCCGGCACCGGGGATCAGGCCCAGCTTCACCTCGGGCAGGGCCACGTTGGCGCCCGGCGCGGCGATGCGGTAGTGCGCGCCCAGCGCCAGCTCCAGACCGCCACCCATGACGACACTGTGCACGGCGGCCACGACCGGCTTGGCGGTCTTTTCGACACGCGCGATCACCGACAGCAGGTTGGGCTCCTGAATGGCCTTGGGCGTGCCGAACTCGCGGATGTCGGCACCACCCGAGAAAGCCTTGCCGGCGCCCGTGAGCACGATGGCCTTGACCGCCGGATCGGCTTCCGCCTTCTCCAGCCCGTCCACGATCGCCTGGCGGGTCGCCAGGCCCAGACCGTTGACCGGCGGATTGTTCAACGTGATGACGGCCACATCGTCGTGGACCTTGTACTCTGCGGTCATGGAATCTCCTCTGTTGGGTGGCCCAGGTGGGCTCGCTCAAAAACGAACGATCGTACGATTTTAGGAAAACCGCCCGGAGCGGCAAGCGGGCATTGTCGCGTAGAGGTCATGCCCGAAGCGGGGTCAAACCTCCAGCCATTCCTTGCGGATGTAAGGGTCGGCGCGCAGACCGTCAGGGGTGCCGTCGAACACGATGCTGCCGTGCCCCATCACCAGCGCACGGTCGGATATGCTCATCGCGATCGTGAGCTTCTGCTCGATCAGCAGCACCGACACACCCCGCGCCTTGAGCTTTTGCAGGTATTCGCCCACCAGCTCGACGATCTTGGGTGCCAGACCTTCGGTCGGCTCGTCGATGATGATCAGGTCCGGGTCGCCCATCAGGGTGCGACAGAGCGTGAGCATCTGCTGCTCGCCGCCCGAGAGCACGCCCGCCTCGGTGTGCTGGCGCTCCTTCAGGCGAGGGAACATCGCGTACATGTCATCGAAGCTCCAGCGCGCATTCTTCGCACGACCCTTCTGGCCCAGCATCAGGTTCTGGTGCACCGTGAGCTTGGGAAACACGTCGCGGTTCTCGGGCACATAACCGATTCCCAGGTGCGCCACCTCGAATGGCTTGCGACCGCGGATGTCCTGCCCCTTCCAGTCGATCACGCCCTCGCACTCGACCAGGCCCATGATGGCCTTGGCCGTGGTCGATCGCCCCGAGCCGTTGCGGCCGAGCAGGGCCACGATCTCGCCCTCGCGCACGTCGAAACTCACACCGTGCAGGACGTGGCTCTTGCCGTAGTAGGCGTGCAGGTTGTTGACTCTCAGCATCGCCATGCTCCTCAATGTCCTGCCGCGGCGGCCTGCTGCTCGGCCAGCACCGATCCCAGGTAGGCCTCCTGCACCTTGGGATTGGCCCGCACGGCTTCCGGCGTGTCGAAGGCGATGACCTCGCCGTACACCACCACCGCGATCTTGTCGGCCAGACCGAAGACCACCCCCATGTCGTGCTCCACCGTCAGGAGCGTCTTGCCCACCGTCACTTCGCGGATCAGGTCGATGAAGCGGGTCGTCTCGCTCTTGCTCATCCCGGCCGTGGGCTCGTCCAACAGGATCACGTTGGCTCCCCCGGCGATGGTGATGCCGATCTCCAGCGCTCGCTGCTCGGCATAGGTCAGGTTCATGGCCAGCGTGTCGCGCTTCTTGTCGAGCCTGATCATCTGCAGCAGCTCCTCGGCACGCCCGTTGGCATCGTCCATTCCCGCCAGGAAGCGGAACAGCGTATAGCGGTAGCCCAGGCTCCACAGCACACCGCAGCGCAGGTTCTCGAACACGCTGAGTTTCGGGAAGATGTTGGTGATCTGGAAACTGCGCGAGAGCCCGAGGCGGTTGATCTCGTAGGGTTTCCTGCCGTCGATACGCGTGCCGTTGAGGATCACCTCGCCGCTGGTGGGCGCAAAGCGCCCCGAGATCAGATTGAACAGCGTGGACTTGCCCGCGCCGTTGGGGCCGATGATGGCCACCCGCTCGCCCGCGCGCACCGCCAGGTTCGCGCCGCGGATGATCTCGGTCTTGCCAAAGCTCTTGCGCAGGTCGCGCAGCTCCAGCACGAAATTGCCTGCCTTTTGCTCCCGTGCCGCCGCTGCCGGTGAAATCGCGGTTGCCGTCATGCCGTCTCCCTGCGCTTGATTTCCTTCTCGATGTCCGACTGGATGCCCGCCCATTGCGCCAGGAACTGCCGGCGCGTGAGCTCGAACACACCCAGACTGGTCAGTGTCACGAACAACGCGCCGAACCAGCTGCCGGCCGAGCGCACATTCATTTCCATGCCCAGGTAGCGCACGACGTCGCCCATGGCCGCATCCAGCTGCTGGTGGTAGATCATCTCGACCGCCGCACCCGCGCCCAACAGGACCAGCAGCGCCGACACGCCCAGCGCCAGGTACGCCACCCAGATCTCGCGCAGGCGGCCAAACGCGGCCACGCGCACGTTCATGATGATCAGGCTGGCAATGCCGGCGGGCGCGTACATGACCATGAACAGGAAGATCAGGCCCAGGTACAGCAGCCAGGCCTTGGTCAGCTCCGACAGCAGCACCGAGGCAAAGACCATGAGCACGCCGCCGATGATCGGCC
>JAEZLX010000058.1 GCA_023415035.1 Pseudomonadota bacterium
CGTGAGTCCCGTCCGCGCAGTGCGCCCCCGGCGACACGGCGCGCGCCGACACAGGCCTCCGCACGCGTGGCAGGCGCCGGTCTTCGCCTGAACAAGCGGCTGGCCGAACTGGGCCTGTGCTCGCGGCGCGAGGCGGACGAGTGGATCGAACGTGGCTGGGTCCGCGTCAACGGCGAAACGGCGCAGATGGGCCAGACGGTGTCCGAGTCAGACCGCGTGGACGTGCTGCCGGCAGCGACGCAGCGCCAGGACGCGCGCGTGACCATCCTGTTGCACAAACCGGTGGGCTATGTGAGCGGCCAGCCCGAGGACGGACATGAAAGCGCGGTCGTGCTCATCAAGCCCGACAACCTGTGGCGTGGCGACCCCCATCTGCGCCGCGGTCCGAAGTGGCAGCCGCAACACGCGCGCGGGCTGGCCCCCGCCGGCCGGCTGGATATCGACTCCACGGGCCTGCTGGTGCTGACGCAGGACGGACGCGTGGCCCGTGCGCTCATTGGCGAGGACTCGGTCATCGAGAAGGAATACCTGGTGCGCGTGCAGTGGGCGCCCAACGGGCCGCGGGGCGAGGGTGTGGTGAGTCAGAATGTCCAGAGCGTGGTACCGCCCGACCGCATCGCGCTGCTGCGCGGCGGTCTGAGCCTGGATGGCCAGCCGCTCAAGCCGGCGCAGGTCGAATGGCAGAACCCCGAGCAGCTTCGCTTCGTGCTCAGGGAAGGCAAGAAACGCCAGATCCGGCGCATGTGCGAACAGGTGGGCCTGCACGTGGTGGGGCTCAAGCGCATCCGCATGGGGCAGGTGGTGCTGGGCAACCTGCCGGTGGGGCAGTGGCGCTACCTGCGGCCGGACGAGCGCTTCTGACGTCCGCATGAATGACGCCGCCGGTGTGTGGACCGGCGGCGGGGGCTTGTATATACTGCACCCCAGTATTTTTCGGGGTCATGCCATGCCGCATTCGCCGGAGGAAAAAAAGCGCGTGCTGGCGCGCGTGCGCCGCCTGCGCGGCCAGATCGATGCGCTGGAAAAGGCGCTGGAGCAGGGTGCCGATTGCGGGCCCGTGCTGCAGCAGATCGCGGCCGTGCGCGGCGCGGTCAACGGCCTCATGGCCGGCGTGCTGGAAAGCCACCTGCGCGAGGGCCTGGCCCAGCTGGCTTCCGAGTCGCAGCGCCAGGCGGCCATCGACGAGACGCTGACGCTGGTGCGATCCTATCTGCGCTGAAGGCGCCGGCCATACCCCATCCCACCCCACAACACCGTCCACACGAATCCAAGGAGATCGACCATGAAATCCCGTGCCGCCGTTGCCTTCAAGGCCGGAGAACCCCTGCAGATCGTCGAGATCGACGTCGCGCCACCGAAAAAGGGCGAGGTGCTCGTCAAGATCACCCATACCGGCGTGTGCCACACCGATGCCTTCACGCTCAGCGGCGATGACCCCGAGGGCGTGTTCCCTGCCGTGCTGGGCCATGAAGGCGCTGGCATCGTGGTGGAAGTGGGCGAAGGCGTGACCAGCGTGAAGCCCGGTGACCATGTGATTCCGCTCTACACCGCCGAGTGCGGCGAGTGCCTGTTCTGCAAGAGCGGCAAGACCAACCTGTGCGTGGCCGTGCGCGCCACCCAGGGCAAGGGCGTGATGCCCGATGGCACCACACGCTTTTCCTACAACGGCCAGCCGATCTACCACTACATGGGCTGTTCCACCTTCAGCGAGTACACCGTGGTGGCGGAAGTCTCGCTGGCGAAGATCAATCCCAACGCCAACCCCGAGCAGGTGTGCCTGCTGGGTTGCGGCGTGACCACCGGCCTGGGCGCGGTGAAGAACACCGCCAAGGTACAGGAAGGCGACACGGTGGCCGTGTTCGGCCTGGGCGGCATCGGCCTGGCCGTGATCCAGGGTGCCAAGCTGGCCAAGGCCGGCCGCATCATTGCCATCGACACCAACCCGGGCAAGTTCGATCTGGCGCGCACCTTCGGCGCGACCGACTGCATCAACCCCAAGGACTACGACAAGCCGATTCAGCAGGTCATCGTCGAGATGACGGGCTGGGGCGTGGACCACTCGTTCGAGTGCATCGGCAATGTCAACGTGATGCGCGCGGCGCTCGAATGCGCGCACCGCGGCTGGGGCCAGAGCGTGATCATTGGCGTGGCCGGCGCGGGCCAGGAGATTTCCACGCGTCCGTTCCAGCTGGTGACGGGCCGCAAGTGGATGGGTACCGCCTTCGGTGGCGTCAAGGGCCGCTCCGAGCTGCCGGGCATGGTGGAGGAGGCGATGGAGGGCAAGATCCAGCTGGCCCCGTTCGTGACCCACACCATGCCGCTGACCGAGATCAACAAGGCCTTCGAGCTGATGCACGAAGGCAAGTCGATCCGCAGCGTCGTGCACTACGCCTGACGCCGCGGACGCGGGTTCAGATCAGGCCTTCGGCCTTCATCGCCGCCTGCACGGCCGGGCGGGCGGCGACGCGCTCGCGCCAGGCCACCAGATTCTTCAGGCCGCTGATGTCGATGGCCATCGGCTTGGTCCAGTTGGTGACGGTGAACAGGTAGCCGTCGGCGACGGTGAAGTCGTCGCCCGTCAGGTACTGCTTGCCGGCCAGCTCGCCATCGACCCAGGTCAGGCGCTCGAGCAGTTTGGCCTTGAAGACGGCCTTGGCATCGTCGCCCAGCGCGGGGTTGAACAGCGGACCGAAGCCCTTGTGCAGCTCGGTGCCGATGAAGTTGAGCCAGCTTTGCAGCTGGTAGCGGGCCAGGGTGCCGTTGGCCGGGGCCAGCTTCTTCTCGGGCGCCTGGTCGGCGATGTACTGGACGATGGCCGGGCCTTCGCGCAGGCCGGTGCCGTCGTCGAGCACCAGGTAGGGCACGTAGCCCAGCGGGTTGACCTGGCGGAAGTCGGAGCCGTCTGGCAGCACCTTGGTCTTGGTCGGGGCCGGGATGGCCTCGTAGGGCAGGCCGGCTTCTTCCAGGGCGATGTGGGGCGACAGCGAGCAGGCGCCGGGCGAGTAATAGAGCTTCATGGTCATGGTCTGATATGGCGGTGATTGAATTGTTGGTGTATCCACGCGTGCCGGGCCGTTGACGCGACTTGCGGGAGCGGCCTGGCAGCGGGACACAGCGTAACAAAAGCGCGGTGATCTTGCAGGCAGCGCCCTCGCCGGCTCATGCGGTGGCGCTTGCCTCGGCCTGTCGCTTGAGCGCCGCGTTCAGCCGTTCGAAGTCGTCGCGGAAGCGCTGCACGTCGATGAACCACAACAGCACGCCGCGGAAGATTTCGCCGTGAACCAGTCGGGTGGCGCCATCGGCCAGGGGCTCCAGCACGAAATAGTGCTCGCCGTCGAACAGGCGGGGCAGACCCAGCCGGCCGAGCCAGCGCAATTCGCGCGCCGGCTCGGCTCGCAGCACGGTGGGGGCAAAGCGCATGGGCTTGCCTTGTGCCGGGTGCATCACGTTGACGATGCGCCGCCCTTCGACGAGTTCGCCCTCCATCGAGACGAGGAACGGGTTCCAGTCGCGGTAGCTGGCCGGCCGGCCCAGCCAGGCCCAGACCTGGTCGGGAGACGCGGCGATCGTCGTGCGGGTCACGAGTTCGGCGCGCGGCGCGAACACAAGGGCGGCGGCTGCGATTGCCAGGGCCAGGGTGGCCCACCACAGTAGGGTCATGAGGTTTCTCCGGTATGTCGTGGTTCGATGACCGGCACGATACGCGGGCTTATGTTGATTGAAAATTGCATAATCTTGTTTTGAAAAAATACAAAAATGTATGAATGACGCGGTGCGCAGCTGGGATCACTGGCGCAGCTTTCTCGCCGTGCTCGACACGGGCAGCCTGTCGGCCGCCTCGCGTGCGCTGGCGCTGACGCAGCCCACCGTGGGGCGGCACATCGATGCGCTGGAGGCCGGACTGGGCGCCTCGCTGTTCACGCGCTCGCGTCACGGGCTGGAGCCCACATCACTGGGGCTGTCGCTGGTGCCGCAAGCGCGCGCGATGGCGGCGGCAGCCGAGTCGTTGTTGCGCACCGCCTCGGGCGAACAGAATGCGGCACGGGGAACGGTGCGCATCACGGCCAGCGAGATGGTGGGCACCTGGGTGCTGCCGCCACTGTTGGCAGACCTGCGCGCGCAGCATCCGGGCATCGTCATCGAGCTGGCGCTGTCGGATCGGAACGAAGATCTGCTGCGCCGCGAGGCCGACGTGGCGGTGCGCATGGCGCGGCCGACGCAGGAGGCTCTAGTGGCCCGTCATGCGGGCACCGTGCGGGTGGGCCTGTTCGCGCACCGTAGCTACATCGCCACCCGCGGCATGCCGCAGACGCCGCAGGAGGCGCTCGGGCACATGCTCATCGGCATCGACCGCGACGAGGCGCGGCTGGCGGGCTTGGCCATCGGCGGACGGCGCCTGTCGCGCGAGGATTTCAGCCTCCGCTGCGACAGCGACGTGGCGCAGCTCATGGCCGTCAAGGCGGGGCTGGGCATCGGGGCCTGCCACCTAGCGCTGGCAGCGGATGATCCGGACCTGGTGCCGGTGCTGCCGGATTCGGTGCAGTTCGGCTTCGAAGCGTGGATCGCCATGCACGAGGACCAGCGCAACAACCGTCGCGTGCGGCTGGTGTTCGACCAGCTGGCGGCCGGCATGGCTGAATACGCGCGCCGAAGCGGATGAACGCATCCCGGCAGCGGGTCTTGAAAACCGGCGAGCCCGCCCATAATTGCGGGCTCGCCGGGGGCGCGAACCGCGCTCCGCCGACGCGCCGGACGGCGTGGTCCCTTTCCCATTCGCTGAACATTCGTCGAGCATGAGCAAACAGACCCTGAACTTCCAGGCCGAGGTGGCGCAGCTGCTTCACCTAGTGACGCATTCGCTGTACTCCAACAAGGAAATCTTCCTGCGCGAGCTGGTGTCCAACGCCTCCGACGCCTGCGACAAACTCAGATTCGAGGCGCTGGACAAGCCACAGCTGTATGAAGACGCGCCGAATCTTGAGATCCGGGTGTCCTTCGACAAGGAAGCGCGCACCATCACCATCACCGACAACGGCATCGGCATGAGCCAGGCCGAGGCCGTCGAGCACCTGGGCACGATCGCCAAGAGCGGCACGCGCGATTTCATGAGCCGCCTCTCGGGCGACCAGAAGAAGGATGCCCAGCTCATCGGCCAGTTCGGCGTGGGCTTCTACTCGGGCTTCATCGTGGCCGACCGCATCACGGTGGAAAGCCGCCGCGCCGGTCTGCCGGCGGCCGAGGGCGTGCGCTGGACCAGCGGCGGCACGGGCGACTTCGAGGTCGAGACCATCGAGCGCGCCGCGCGCGGCACCAGCGTGATCCTGCACGTGCGCGAGGACGCCACCGAGTACCTGAGCCACTGGAAGCTCAAGCAGATCATTGGCCGCTATTCCGACCACATCAGCCTGCCCATCCTCATGTCCAAGGAAGAGTGGGACAAGGACAAGGGCGAGTACGTGCTCAAGGACGAGTGGGAGGCGGTCAACTCCGCCTCGGCGCTGTGGACGCGCGCCAAGAAGGACGTCACCGACGAGCAGTACATCGAGTTCTACAAGAACATCAGCTACGACAGCGAGGCGCCGCTGGCCTGGAGCCACAACCGCGTGGAAGGCAGCACCGAGTACACCCAGCTGCTGTACATCCCGTCCAAGGCGCCGGTGGACCTGTGGAACCGCGACCGCAAGTCCGGCGTGAAGCTCTACGTCAAGCGCGTGTTCATCATGGACGACGCCGAGGCCCTCATGCCGTCGTACCTGCGCTGGGTCAAGGGCGTGGTCGATTCCGCCGACCTGCCGCTGAACGTCAGCCGAGAGCTGCTTCAGGAAAGCCGGGATGTGAAGGCCATCCGCGAGGGCAACGCGCGCCGCGTGCTCGCGATGCTGGAAGACCTGGCCAGGAAGGACCGCCTGCCGGAGGCCAGGGAAGGTACGGACGGCGTGACCGATGTGGTGAGCGAGGAGGACAAGGCGCAGGCGGGCAAGTACTCGACGTTCTATGCCGAGTTCGGCGCCGTGCTCAAGGAAGGCCTGGGCGAGGACTTCGCCAACCGCGAGCGCATCGCGAAGCTGCTGCGCTTTGCCTCGACCCAGAGCGACACCGTGAGCGTGTCCCTGGCCGACTACAAGGCGCGCATGAAGGAAGGCCAGGAGGCCATCTACTACATCACGGCCGACAGCCTGGCCGCTGCCAGGAACAGTCCGCAGCTGGAGATCTTCCGCAAGAAGGGTCTTGAAGTGCTGCTGATGACCGATCGCGTGGACGAGTGGGCACTGTCCTACCTGCACGAGTTCGACGGCACGCCGCTGCAGTCGGTGGCCAAGGGTGCGGTGGACCTGGGCAAGCTGCAGGACGAGGACGAGAAGAAGGTGGCCGAGGCCGCGGCCGAGAGCTTCAAGCCGGTGCTCGAGAAGCTGAAGGAGGCCCTCAAGGACAAGGCCAAGGACGTGCGCGTGACCATGCGCCTGGTGGATTCGCCCGCCTGCCTGGTGGTGGAAGACGGCGAATACTCGACGCAACTGGCGCGTCTGCTCAAGCAGGCCGGCCAGAAGGTGCCCGAGATCCGCCCGATTCTGGAGGTCAACGCCGAGCATCCGCTGGTCAGGAAGCTCGAAGGCGCCGAGCGCTTCGATGACCTGGCCCATATCCTGTTCGATCAGGCTTTGCTGGCCGAAGGCGGTCTGCCCGACGATCCGGCCGCCTATGTGCGGCGGGTGAACGCGCTGCTGGCTTGAAACCTGCTCTGCCTGTTTACTGCGGGCATGTTGGAGACAACAGCGGTCATCTTCAATTAAGAATGCATTAAATCTGAACAAGCAGCGCCCCGTCAGGGGTGTTGTTTTTGGGCGGTTTGATCTGGATCAGATGGCCACCGGCAGGCTGCCTCAAATACTGCCGAAAGTGGTCGCGGCGTCTCGGGCGAGACGCCCCACCGTACCGTTCAGAGAGGTATTCATGCAGCTTGCAGACTTCGGCACCCGCTTCATCTTCGACGACCCGCGCTACGAGGCCATCGCCAAGGCCGGCGCCGAGCAGTACGCCAAGGGCACGCCGTTCAACCACATCGCGATCGACAACTTCCTGCCCGAGGAAGTGGCGGAGGCCATGCTGGCCGAGTTTCCCAAGCCCAGCGACATCGAGTGGCACAACTACCAGCGCCCGGCCGAGCAGAAGCTGGTGTGCGTGGACGAGCGCAAGTTCGGTCCGGTCACGCGGAACATGCTGTTCCAGTTCAATTCGGCGCCGTTCCTGCGTTTCCTGGAGACGGTCACGGGCATTCCCAACATGATTCCCGACCCTCACATGCGGGGCGGCGGCCTGCACCAGACGCCGCGTGGCGGGCTGCTCAAGCTGCATGCGGACTTCAACAAGCACGACGAGAACTTCCTTGACCGGCGCATCAACGTCATCCTGTACCTCAACAAGAACTGGAAGGAGGAGTACGGCGGCAGTCTGGAGCTGTGGGACCAGGAGGTGACCCACTGCGGTGCCAAGATCCTGCCGGTGTTCAACCGGCTGGCCATCTTCTCGCCGACGAGCAACACGTTCCACGGCCATCCCGACCCGCTGACCTGCCCCGAGGGTGATTCGCGCAAGTCGCTGGCGCTGTTCTATTACACGAACGGCCGACCCGAGGAGGAACTCAACGGCGCGCACACGACCATCTTCAAGGCACGCCCCAACGAACGCATCGGTGGCGTGCGCTGGCGTGTCTCGCAGGACTACATGCCGCCCGTGCTGTTCCGCGCGCTGCGCAAGGTCCGCGAGCGCCACTTCGCGCAGTCGATCAAGAAGCGCGGCTGAACAGGCGCATCCGGGCGACCAAGGCCTGTCCGGCTTGTGCCGGCAGGCCTTGGTCGTTTGCGGGTGTTGTCGGATCAGACGCTGACGTTCAGCGTCACGTCGATGTTGCCGCGCGTGGCGTTCGAATACGGGCAGACCTGGTGGGCTGCGTCCACCAGCGCCTGGGCGGCGGCGCGGTCCATGCCGGGCAGGTTCACGTTCAGGCGCGCGGCGATGCCGTAGGCCTGGCCGACGGGGCCCAGGTCCACTTCGGCGTCGATCGAGAGGCCGGCGGGCAGTGCCAGCTTCTGGCGGGCGGCCACCGCCTTCATGGCGCCGATGAAGCAAGCCGAGTAGCCGGCGGCAAAGAGCTGCTCGGGGTTGGTGCCGGTGCCGGCGGTGCCGGGCGAGGACAGGGTGACGTCGAGCCGGCCGTCATCGGTGCGCGAGGCGCCGTCGCGGCCGCCCGTGGTGTGGGCACGGGCGGTGTAAAGGACTTTGTCGAGGGAAGCCATGGCGATCTCCTTGGTGTGGCCTGTGGTTGGCAGGGCGATGAACGGCGCACGGCCTGGCTCGGCCCGGATGCGCCGGCTGACCGGGTGGAGGATGCCGCAACCGGGGGTGAAGCGCAATCCCGGCGGGGATCAGGCCACCAGCGGGGCTTCCTGCATCGCCTCGATCTGTTCGGTGAGCATGTCCACCTGGCCCTGCCAGTAGTCGCGGGTGCCGAACCAGGGGAAGTTGTGCGGGAAGCTCGGGTCGTCCCAGCGGCGGGCGATCCAGGCGCTGTAGTGGATCAGTCGCAGGGTGCGCAGCGGCTCGATCAGGGCCAGCTCGCGGCGGTCGAAGTCGCGCACCTGCTCGTAGCCGTCGAGCAGGGCGCCGAGTTGCCGGTTGCGCTGGGCGCGCTCGCCCGACAGCAGCATCCACAGGTCCTGCACGGCAGGGCCGGTCCGGGCGTCGTCCAGGTCAACGAAGTGCGGACCGGCGCCAGGCTGGTCTTCCGGCGTCCAGAGGATGTTGCCCGGGTGGCAGTCGCCGTGCAGCCGCAGGCGCGCGATGCCCCCGGGATGGTCTTCGCCCAGCAGCACGGCATGGGCCTCGATGAGCGACAGGGCCTCGTCGCAGGCGCGCGTCCAGGCGGCGCGTACCTCCGGTGCGACCGCCTCGTGTTCGAGCAGCCACTGCCGGGGTTCGCGCAGGAAACTGCAGGCGTCGAGCGCGGGGCGGTGCGCGAACGGTGCGCTGGCGCCCACGGTGTGCAGCCGCGCGAGAAAGCGCCCGATCCATTCGAGCACGTCCAGGTCCTCCAGCTCGGGGCGCCGTCCGCCGCGCCGCGGGCTGACGGCGAATCGGAAGCCTCCGGACTCGTGCAGGGTCCTCCCGTCGAGCGCCAGCGGCGCGACCATGGGCACCTCGGCCGCGGCGAGTTCCGCCGCGAAGGCATGTTCCTCCAGAATCTGGTCGTCGGTCCACCGGCCGGGGCGGTAGAACTTGACCACCACTTGCGCATGCCCTTCGACGGGGGCGTCCAGACCGGCCTGGTAGACGCGGTTTTCGTAGCTGCCCAGTGCCGAGAGGCGCCCATCGGCCCACAGGCCGACGCTGGACAGCGCGTCGAGCACGACGTCGGGGGTCAGGCGGTCGTAGGGATGGTCGTCGGCCTTCGGGGCAGTCTCGTCATGGGGTCGCATGGGTGCATTGTCGCCGTGCTCGGCGCGCCGGCACGGCTTCCGTATGATGCCCTCATGAGGAAAACGTCCCAACGACAACCCAAACCCGTGCCCACGCTGCAGGAGCAGCTGCCGGAACTGCGCGCGGGACAGTCCATCGAGCTGCTCAAGGAGCTGCATATCCTCACGCGCGATGGCCGCCTGAACCAGGACACCCGGCGCAAGCTCAAGCAGGTCAACCATCTGCTGCAATTCATCGAACCGCTGCTGCAGGAAACACTGGCCGCGCGCGGCGATGTGACCCTGGCCGACCACGGTGCCGGCAAGTCCTATCTGGGCTTCATGCTGTACGACCTGTTCTTCCAGGGACGATCCGAGGGTCACGTCTATGGCGTGGAGGCTCGCGCCGAACTGGTGGAGCGCTCGCGCGAGCTGGCGGGGCGGCTGGGCTTCGATCGCATGAGCTTCCTGGCAGCGACCGTGCAGGAGGCGATGGCGCATGCCGGTCTGCCGCCGCAGATCGACGTGGTCACGGCCCTGCATGCCTGCGATACCGCCACCGATGACGCGATCGACTTCGGCCTTTCGCGCCAGGCGCGCTTCTTTGTGCTGGTGCCCTGCTGCCAGGCCGAGGTCGCCGCGAACATGCGCCGTCACAAGGCGCTGAACCTCTCGCGCACGCCGCTGGCCGAGCTGTGGCGCCATCCTCTGCACACGCGCGAGCTGGGCAGCCAGATCACCAACGTGCTGCGCTGTCTGCGTCTGGAGGCGCATGGCTACGAGGTCACGGTGACGGAGCTGGTAGGCTGGGAGCACTCGATGAAGAACGAGCTCATCCTGGCCCGGCGGCACGACCCGCCACGGCCGGGCACGACGGCACGGGCGCGCGAGCGCCTGGGCCAGCTCCTGGAAGAATTCGGTCTGCGCGATCTGGGCAACCGTTTCGCGGCCTGACCGCCCCTTGGTGGAGGAAACAGCATGGTGCCTGACTACCCGTTTCTGATGCAGGCGATGGCCTGGCCCCTGGCCCTGCTGGTGGCCTGGTTCCTGGGCGAGCGCCTGTACGAGGGATGGCGCGTGCCGCGCGTGACGAGTTACGTGGCGGTGGGCCTGGCCGGCAGCCTGATCGACCTGCCGGGCCTGACCGACGCCGTTCCGGGGCTGCCCTTCCTGGCCAACGTGGCGCTGTCGCTGGTGCTGTTCGAGCTGGGTTACCGCATCAACCTGCGCTGGTTCCGCCACAACCCCTGGGTGCTGGTGCTCGGCCTGCTGGAGTCGGCCCTGACCTTCGTGCTGGTGTACTACGCCAGTGCCTGGTTTGACTTGCCGACCGACATGCGCCTGATCATTGCCGCGCTCTCGGTGTCCGCATCGCCCGCGGGCATCGTGCGCGTGGCCAACGAGATGCGCAGCACCGGGCAGGTGACCGAGCGTGTGCTGCACCTGTGCGCCATCAACTGCATGGTGTCGGTGCTGCTGCTCAAGCTGGTGGTGGGCTACTGGCAACTGAACCAGTCGGGCGACATGGCCGGCGCGGTGCTGGGCAGCGTTCACGTGCTGCTGGCCTCGCTGCTGGCCGGTGCCGTGCTGGGGGTGCTCATGCCCTGGCTGCTGCGCAGCCAGAAGACTTCCGAGCGCGGCGTGACGGTGGTGTTCGCGCTGTCGGTGGTGCTGCTGACCACCATGACCTACGGCCTGCACATCTCGCCGCTGGTGGCGGCACTGGCCTTCGGCATCGTGGCGCGCGAGCGCCGGGTGCACCTGACCAATGCACAGCGCGGCTTCGGCACGGCCGGCGACCTGCTGAGTGTCTTCCTGTTCGTCTATATCGCCTCGCTGCTGGACTGGAGCGAAGTGGGCTCCGGCATGCGGCTGGCCGTGGTGCTGATTCTGGTGCGCGCCGCGTCGAAGGTGGCCTGCAACGTGGCCGCGGCGCGGCTGTCGGGCAGCACCGAGCGCAAGGGCGTGCTGGCCGGACTCGCGCTCACGCCGATGTCGGTGTTCACCATCGTGCTGCTGGAGCAGACCCGCTTCCTGGGCTTTGGTCCGGCCACCGAGGTGCTGACGGTGATGGCGGCGATGATGCTGCTGCAGGAGCTGCTGGGGCCGCTGGTGACCCAGCGCAGCCTGATGGCCGCTGCCGAGACCCATGTCACCAAGGAGGGATGAGCCCATGCCACTGGAAACCTTCAAGGCCTCCGAGTCGCTGACGCTGGGCGTGGAGCTGGAGCTGCAGCTGGTCAACAGCTACGACTACGACCTCTCCAGCTCGGCCAACGACCTGCTGGAGCTGCTGCAGCGCAAGCCTTTCCCGGGCACTGTCACGCCCGAGATGACGCAGAGCATGATCGAGATCGCGACCGACGTGCAGAGCATGCACGGACCGCTGCTGGCGCAGCTTCGTGAAATTCGCGACACACTGGTGGCCGCCTGCGACCGGCTCAACATCGAGATCGCCGGCGGCGGCACGCACCCGTTCCAGCGCTGGTTCGAGCAGCGCATCTTCTCCAAGCCGCGCTTCCAGCAGCTCTCGGGCCTGTACGGGTACCTCGCCAAGCAGTTCACCGTGTTCGGCCAGCACGTGCATGTGGGCTGCGCCTCGCCCGACGAGGCGCTGTTTCTGCTGCACGCGCTGAACCGCTACGTGCCGCACTTCATTGCGCTGTCGGCCTCCTCTCCGTTCTCGCAGGGGGTGGACACGCTGTTCGACTCGGCTCGTCTGAACTCGGTGTTCGCCTTCCCGCTCAGCGGCCGCGCACCCTTCGTGCTGAGCTGGGAAGAGTTCGCCAACGGCTACTTCACCAAGGTGGAGAGCACGGGCGTGGTCAAGTCCATGAAGGACTTTTACTGGGACATCCGGCCCAAGCCCGAATACGGCACCATCGAATTGCGCGTGTGCGACACGCCGCTGACGGTGGAGCGCGCGGCCGCGCTGGCCTGCTACCTGCAGGCCCTGTGTCGCCATCTGCTGGAGCGCAACGAGCCGCCGCCGGAGGAGGACGACTACCTAGTCTATACCTACAACCGCTTCCAGGCCTGCCGCTTCGGCCTGGACGGCATGATGGTCAACCCCAGGACGCGCGAGCAGATCAGCATCCGCG
>JAEZLX010000084.1 GCA_023415035.1 Pseudomonadota bacterium
GTGTTGATGCACGCGTGCTGGCATGTCACCATCTGATGGCTGCCTTCTTCGGACGCCCATGGACAAGCACTACCTGACCCCATTGTTCCAGCCCGAATCGATTGCCGTGTTCGCCGGTGGCCAGGACGCGACCCGGCAGACACCGCAGGCGCAGGCCCTGGTCGCCGCCCTCACGGCCCAGCGCTATCAAGGCCAGCTGGTGTTCGTGGACACCCACCTCACGGGCACCCTGGCCGACCTGGCCCAGACGCGGGCGGACCTGGCCGTCATCGCACTGCCACCGGACGAGGTGACCGAGGCGCTGGAAGTGGCCGGACGCATCAAGTGCCGGGCCGCGCTGGTGATCGGCAATGGCGTGCCCGCCGACACGGCGGCCGCGATGGAACGCGTGGCGCGGCGCCACGGCATCCACCTGCTGGGCCCCAACAGCCTCGGCCTTCAACGGCCCTTGCTGGGCCTCAATGCCAGCACCGCCGGGCCGCTGGCCTACAACGGCCCCCTGGCGCTGGTGTCGCAGTCGGGTGCGCTGACCGCTTCCATTCTCGACTGGGCCAGGCACAACGGCGTGGGCTTTTCCAGCGTGATCTCGATCGGCCCGAGCAGCCCGGTCGATCTTGCCCAGGCGCTCGACTATCTGGCCACCGACCCGCGCACGCACAGCATCGTGGTCTACATGGAAGGCATCACCCAGGCGCGCCGTTTCATGAGCGCGCTGCGCGCGGCAGCCCATGCCAAGCCGGTGGTCGTGCTCAAGGCCGGGCGCAAGCCGGCCGGGAACCAGGCGGCGCAGACGCACAGTGGCAGCATCGTCGGCAACGACGAGGTGTTCGACGCCGCCCTGCGCCGCGCCGGTGCCGTGCGGGTGCGCTCTTTCGTGCAACTGTTTTCCGCCTCCAAATGCCTGGCCTCGCGCTACCGGCCAGTGGGCCAGCGCCTGGCCATCGTGACCAACGGTGGCGGCCCGGGCGTGCTGGCTGCCGACTGGGCCAACGAGATCGGCCTGGAACTGGGCCGTCTGTCCAACGGGACATCGCAGACGCTGCAGGCCCAGCTGCCGCCGCTGGCCACCCTGACCGACCTGATCGACCTGTCGGAAGAAGCCACGGCCGAGCATTACCGCCTGGCGCTGGAAGCCGCCGCGCAGGACCGCAACATCGACGGTGTGCTGGCGATCCACTCGCCCAAGGCCGGCATCGATGCCGTTGCCGTAGCCACGGCGGTGGCCGACGCCCATGCGCGGCTGGGCAAGCCGCTGCTGTGCTGCTGGATGGGCGACGCCTCGGTCGGGCAGGCGCGCGAAACGCTGGCCGGTGCCGGCATCCCCAACTTCCGCACGCCAGAGGCCGGGGTCGACGCTTTCGGCAACATCGCCAGCTTTTACCAGAACCAGCAGTTGCTGCAGCAGACCCCGCCTCCGCTGTCGGACATGCCCGACCCCGACATCGAGGGCGCGCGCCTGATCATCGAAAACGTGCTGGCCGAACGCCGCAAGGTGCTCACCGAGATGGAGTCCAAGGCGCTGCTGTCGGCGTTCCACATTCCCGTCACGCAGACCCTGCTGGCGCGCACCCCCAACGAGGCGATGATGATCGCCACCCAGCTCGGCTATCCGGTGGCGCTGAAGATCGACTCGCCCGACATCGGCCACAAGAGCGATGTCGGTGGCGTGGCGCTGGACGTGCGCAACGCCACCGCGGTGCGCGATGTCTACCAGACCATGCTCCAGTCGGTGGCCAAGATGCGGCCCGAGGCCCGCATCAACGGCGTGACGATCCAGCGCATGGCCGAGGCCCGGCGCGGCCGCGAGCTGTACATCGGCGTCAAGACCGAGGCCCCGTTCGGTCCGGTGATTGCCTTCGGTGCCGGCGGCACCATGATCGAGCTGTACGACGATGGCACGGTGGAGCTGCCCCCCCTGAACCAGTTCCTGGCGCGCCGCCTGATCGGGCGCTCGCGCGTGGCGGCCACCCTGGGCGAATGGCGCGGCGCGCCCGCTGTCGACATGACGGGCCTGGAGCAGGTGCTGCTGCGGGTCTCGGAAATGGTCTGCGAGTTGCCCCAGTTGCGCGAGATGGACATCAACCCGGTGATCGTGGACGAGCATGGTGCCGTGGCAGTGGATGCACGCATCGTGGTCGACAGTGCCCCGGTGTCCCGGCACCAGTACGACCACCTGGCCATCCTCCCCTACCCGGCCCGTTACAAGCAGGTCTGGCCCATGCCGGGTGGCGGCGAGTACACCATCCGCCCGATCCACCCGGACGACGCCCGCATGCTGCAGGAGCTGGTGCAGGGCCTGTCGCAGGAGAGCCGGTATTTCCGCTTCGTTTCGGCCATGCCCCAGCTGTCGGCACCGATGCTGGCACGCCTGACCCTGATCGACTACGACCGCGAGATGGCACTGGTGGCCGTGCTACGGGAGCGCCGTGTGGGTGAGGATGGTTCGACGGTGGAGACCGAACGCATCATCGGCGTCTCGCGTTACATCACCAACCCCGACAAGACCAGTTGCGAGTTCTCGCTGCTCGTGGCGGATGACTTCAATGGCAAGGGCATCGGTTCGCGCCTCATGCTCAGCATCATGGAAGAAGCGCGGGACAAGGGCCTGGAAGAGATCCAGGGTCTGGTGCTCACCCACAACGCGAACATGCTGCGCCTGATGCGCAGCCTGGGCTTTGCCATCAAGACCTACCCGGACGACCCGGACTTCAAGCTGGTGACCAGTCCCTTGCGGCACTAGGACCTGCTGATTTTTTGGGCAGCCTCCCGTTTTCCTGGCTGCCGCATTCCGTTTTGTTCATTCGTCTGCCTGCCAGCGGTGGCTGGCCGGCTGGCGCCTGCACGGTTTCAAGTAGCACTTTTGTTGGACTGAAAAGGCCTTCCGGCCTCTTTTTTGGGGATTTTGGGCGGGTCGCGGGGGGCTTTCTGGGTGAAATACTTTTCCCCGGATGTTCTTCTAAGAGTTTTATTTCAAATTAGTAGGAATAGTAGAGGGCCGGCTCCTTCTGTGGACAAGGGGGTTTTCCGCTGGAAAATCATGCGCTTGCGTTCTGATCAAGTTTGTGTGGAGGGACCGGGACGGCGGCGTTCGCGAAAGGGGACAAGATGGTTTTTTTCCACCGGCCTGTGGATAACGAATGGCTTGTTCTAAAAATATCCACAGGTTTGTGCAAAACCGGCCTTCGCCGGACTGTGGGAAACGACACAAGTCGTCACGGCCGGCGCGCCTGCGATGGCCGCGCGCACTGGTACACTGCCCGCAGATCCGCCGGCATCCGACCGGCCCAGCCCTACCCAGCGGTTTCATGTCCCCTGTCCTCAGCGCCAGCGCTCCCGCCAGTTTCGAAATCAAGAGTGCCAACCTGCCCCTGGTCGCCTTGTTGCTCAAGTCGGCCGATCTGGACCAGCTGGCCGGTGAGCTGAAACAGCGCTTCGGCGACATGCCCGATTTTTTTGATCAGGACCCGCTGCTGGTGGACCTGTCGCCGTTGCAAACGGAAGACGGGAAAGAGGCAGAGGTGGACTTCGCGGCGCTGATGCAGCTGCTGGCCACCTACCGTCTGCGGCCACTGGCCGTGCGTGGCGGCAGCGAGGTGCAGATGGCCGCGGCCGTATCGGCCGGTCTGGTGCCCGCCGATGACGCCATGGTCCAGCGCGTGACGCCCGCACCCGCCCGGCAGGCGGCACCGGCTGCGCCCGAGCCCGCTGCGCCGCCCGCGCTGCCGGGCGCGCTGATCATCGATCGTCCGCTACGTTCGGGCCAGCAGGTGTACGCGCGTGGCCGCGACCTGGTGGTGATGGCGATGGTCAACCCTGGGGCCGAGGTCATCGCCGACGGCAGCATCCACGTGTACGCGCCGCTGCGCGGCAAGGCCATCGCCGGTGCCCGCGGCAATGCCGAGGCGCGCATCTTCGCGCTGGCCATGGACCCCGAGCTGATTTCCATCGCGGGCATCTACCGCACTTCCGACAAGCCGCTGCCCGACAGCGTGACCGGGCGCGCCGCGCAGGTGCGGCTAATCCCCGGTCCCGATGGCGAGGACCGGCTGGTCATCGATGCCATTGCCGTCTGATCCGACGTTTCCCCTCCTTTCCGACACAGCAACCGAAACCGAACGAGAAAGACCCTCACCATGACCAAGATCGTTGTCGTCACCTCCGGCAAGGGCGGCGTGGGCAAGACCACCACCAGCGCCAGCTTTGCTGCCGGTCTTGCGTTGCGCGGCCACAAGACGGCCGTCATCGACTTCGACGTCGGCCTGCGCAATCTCGACCTGATCATGGGTTGCGAGCGCCGCGTGGTCTATGACCTGATCAACGTCATCCAGGGCGAGGCCAACCTCAACCAGGCGCTGATCAAGGACAAGACCTGCGACAACCTGTTCATCCTGGCGGCCAGCCAGACGCGGGACAAGGACGCGCTGACGCAGGACGGTGTGGAGCGCGTGCTCGACGGCCTGAAGGCCATGGACTTCGAATACATCGTCTGCGACTCCCCCGCGGGCATCGAGACGGGCGCGCTGATGGCCATGCACTACGCCGACGAGGCGCTGGTGGTCACCAACCCCGAGGTCTCGTCGGTGCGCGACTCCGACCGCATCCTGGGCATGCTCAGCAGCAAGACCAAGCGCGCCATCGAAGGGGCCGAGCCAATCAAGGAGCACCTGCTCATCACGCGCTACAACCCGAACCGCGTGGCCGACGGTCAGATGCTCAGCCTCGAGGACATCCAGGACATCCTGCGCATCAAGCTCATCGGCGTGATTCCCGAGAGCGAGAGCGTGCTGCAGGCGTCCAACCAGGGCACGCCGGCGATCCACCTCAAGGGCACCGACGTGGCCGAGGCCTACAGCGATGTCATCGACCGCTTCCTCGGCGCCGACAAACCCATGCGCTTCACCGACGCCGAGAAGCCCGGCTTCTTCAAGCGCCTGTTCGGGAGCAAGTGAGCCATGTCCTTTCTGTCTTTCTTCCTGGGCGAGAAAAAGAAGACCGCCAGTGTCGCCAAGGAGCGCCTGCAGATCATCCTGGCCCATGAGCGCAGCGGCCGCAACGCCGCCGAGCCGGACTACCTGCCCGCGCTGCAGAAAGAACTGGTCGCGGTGATCGGTAAGTACATCAAGATCGATCCGGACGACATCAAGGTCCAGCTCGAACGTCAGGACGATCTGGAAGTGCTTGAGGTCAAGATCGAGCTGCCCGAAAGAAGCTGAACCGGTTCTCCAAGTCGCCGGCCTGTCCGTGGAAGAAGACACGCTGGCGGCGTCCGCGGAAGGCCGGGTGCGGCCGGTTCCGTGGTACGGTTGACCGGGGCACGCCGCGCGGGCGTGTCGGTCGGAATCACGGAGGTGCCCGTGCATCACAAGCTTTGGTCCGTTCTCTTGCTGTCGGCCGGCCTGCTGGCCGGTTGCGGTACGCAGGTTGTCAATCCGGTGACCGGCCAGACCGAGCGCACGGTCATGGACGAGCCGATGGAGATCGCCGAGGGGCGCAAGGCCCACGAGGAACTGCTCAAGGCCGACGGCGGGGCCTATGCCGACGACAAGTTGCAGGCCTACGTGACCGGTGTGGGGAAGAAACTGGCCGCCAATTCGCACCGCGCCAACCTGCCATGGACCTTCACGGTGCTCGACAGTCCCGAGGTCAACGCTTTTGCCCTGCCCGGCGGCTACGTCTATGTGACGCGCGGCATCCTGGCCTACATGGAGAGCGAGGCCGACATGGCCGGCGTGATCGGGCACGAGATCGGTCACGTCACGGCGCGCCATGGCGCGCAGCGGGCCACGCGCCAGCAGCATGCCGGCCTGGGCGTGCTGGCCGCGACCATCCTGGGCGCCGTGATCGAGGGGACCACCGGTTTTTCCGGCAGCACCGAGCTGCTGGGCCAGGCCGCGCAGGGCGTGGCGGCCGGCTACGTGGCCAGGTACAGCCGCGACCAGGAGCTGCAGGCCGATCAGCTCGGCGCCGAGTACCTGGCGCGCAACCGGTATGACCCCTCGAACATGGTGGACGTGATCGGCGTGCTGCGCTCGCAGGAGGCTTTCGCGGCCGACCAGGCAAAGGCCCGGGGCGAAACCCCGTCGGAGGGCAGCAGCTGGCTGGCCTCGCACCCGAGCAACGAGCAGCGCTTGCGCGAGATCCGCGAGCACGCGGCGCGCTTTGCAGCGGCGGGCGGTTTCGGGGAGGACGGCCGAGAGCGTTTTTTGGCCGCCATCGATGGCATGCGCTTTGGCGAAAGCCCCGAGCAGGGGCTCACGCGCGGGCAGCACTTCTACCACCCGGCGCTGGACTTCGCGATCACCGCGCCCGCAGGCTGGCGCATCGTCAACGCGGAAGACAGCCTGACGCTGATCGAACCCCGGCGCGAAGCGGCGTTGCGCCTGTTGCCGGTGCCGGCCAAGGCGGTGGCCGGCACGCATGACCAGACCCTGCGCCAGCTCTTTGCCCAACTCCAGGGCAAGGTCACCCGGGGGCGCATCAACGGCATGGAGGCCACCCGTTTCCAGGGCGTGGTGGCCGACAGCAACGGCCGGCAGCAGGCCGAGTTCACGCTGGTGAGCGGACCGAAAAACGCGCACTACCTGCTGGTCTACCAGTCCGCGGATGCCTCGGCGCGCCAGCGCCATGGCAACAGCCTGGCGGCGGCGGAACAGAGCTTCCGCCCGATGAGCGCACAAGACCGGCAGGCCGCGCGGCCCTGGCAGATCCGGGTGGTGCCCATGCCTCGCGGGGGCTTTGCCGAGCTGCAGCGCGAGTCGGTGGTGTCGGTGGACGAGCTGCGCCTGCTCAATGGCGTCTACGGTGGCGGGCGCGAGCCGGCCGCCGGGCAACTGGTCAAGACGGTGGTCGCCGGCCGCTGAGCCGGCCGCCTTGCTGCCGGCGCGCGGCACTATCATCGCGCCATGCTCATCGAAACGCTTGGCGCCGCCCGCGACATGGGGCGCCTGAACACCATCCTGGGGGTGCTCATCCGTCACGGTTTCGGCGATGTCGTCCGCCGCCTGGGGCTGGCCGACTCGCTGGAGCGCGCCGGCCACGCGCTGCGCTGGGACAACGCGGCCGAGCTGGCGCGCCTGTCGCCGCCCGTGCAATGGCGTCTGGTGCTCGAGGAGCTGGGACCGACCTTTGTGAAGCTGGGCCAGATCCTGGCCGGGCGCGCCGACCTGCTCGGTCCCGAATACATCGCCGAGTTCGAAAAGCTCCACAGCAATGTGCCGCCGGTGCCGTTCGAACAATTGCGCGAGCAGCTGCGCGAGGACCTGGGCGACGACCCCGAGCAGGTGTTCGCGAACTTCGAGACCGAGCCGCTGGCCGCCGCGTCCATCGCCCAGGTGCACCGGGCGCGCCTGCACGACGGCACCGAGGTGATCGTCAAGGTGCGCCGGCCCGGTATCGGCGAGGTGATCGAGGCCGACCTGCGCCTGCTCGGGCGCCTGGCGGCGCTGGCCGAGACCGAGCTGCCGCAGCTGCGTCCGTACCGCCCGCGCCAGCTCGTGCGCGAGTTCGCGCGCTCGCTGCGGCGCGAGTTGGACCTGGCCAACGAATGCCGCAACGCCGAGCGCATCGGCACCAACATGGCGGCATTGCCCTGGATCGTGGTGCCGAAGGTGTACTGGCAATGGACGCGCGAGCGCGTCAATGTGCAGGACCACGTCGGCGGCATCCCGGGGGATGAGCTGGAGCGCCTGGACACCGAGGGGCTGGACCGGCAGCTGCTGGCGCGGCGTGGCTCACAGGCCGTGCTCAAGATGATCATCGAGGACGGCGTGTTCCACGCCGACCCGCACCCGGGCAACGTGTTCTACCTGGAAGGCAACCGCATCGCTTTCATCGATTTCGGCATGGTCGGGCGGCTGACCGAGCTGCGGCGCGAGGAGCTGCTTCACCTGTTGCTGGGGCTGGTGGAGCGGCAGCCGCAGGCGGTGGCCGACGTGCTCATCGACTGGGCCGGAGACGAGCAGCAGGCCAATCTCGCCCAGCTCGAAAGCGAGATCCAGGCCTTCGTGGACCAGTACCACGGCCTGCCGCTGGCCCAGCTGAGCCTGGGTGACATGCTGGCCGACGTGACGGCCATCCTGCGCGAGCACCGGCTGGGCCTGCCCTCGGACATGGCGTTGCTGGTCAAGACCTTCATCACGCTCGAAGGCATGGGCCGGGGGCTGGACCCCGAGTTCCACATGGCCAACGAAGCCCTGCCGATGCTGCGCCAGGTGGTGCGCGAGCGCTACCGGCCCTCGGCCGTGGCGACGCGCGCCTGGCAGACGCTGCGCCGCTCGCTGGCGGTGGTTGAACAGTTGCCGCGCGATGCCTCGCGACTGCTGCGCAACGCGCGGCGCGGCCGCGTGCACGTGGGCATCGAGCTGGCCCACCTGCGGCGCGTGGGCAACCAGATCGACCGGGCGGCCAACCGCCTGGCCATGTCGCTGATCATCGCCGCGCTGATCGTGGGTTCGTCCATCGTCATGACCGTGGAAGGCGGCCCCACCCTGTTCGGCCTGCCGGCCTTCGGCTTCCTCGGTTTTGCCAGCGCCTTCGTGGGCGGCCTCTGGCTGGTGCGCTCGATCTGGCGCAGCAGCCGAGGCCGCGAC
>JAEZLX010000095.1 GCA_023415035.1 Pseudomonadota bacterium
CCGTTGCGCCCAATCCTGCATCGATGCCGGCTCGTCGGGGTGGTCCACCACCTGCTGGCACAGCCCCTGCAACCCGGCATCCGCCGGCCAGGGCAACTGCAGGTCGGCACGCGGCGCGGCATGGATCTGGTCCAGCATCACCTGCACGAAACGGCCGTGTGCGCCACCTTCGTCGTACTGCACGGGCATGTCGGCGAAGCTGCGGATCATCTCGCGCAACAGGGGCGACACCCCGATCACCCGGCATTCGGAGCCGGCCATCTCCAGCGCGGGCGTGTCGATGTACAGGCTGCGGATATCGGTATGGGGCGCGTTGGCCACCGTGTGCACCACCTGCGGCGGGATCAGGATCGCCCACTGCGGCGGCGCGATGAACAGGCCTTGCGCGGTACGCACCTGCAGTACACCCGCGCTGGCATAGGAAAACTGCACCCACGGATGCGCATGCGCCGCGGTGCGCGCACGGCGCTGCATCTGTTCGGCGCGCGCATACAGGGGCCGCGGCAGCGCCCCCAGCTCCGGCACCAGCCGATGGGCAGTTCGGGCTGGCCGGCCTTCCGCCCGGCCTGGCGTGTTCGCGATATTTGGCATCCCAATAGCGTTAGCAGGAAAGGCCACAGCGTACTACAGTGCCAGCCTTCGCGGCCAGGCCGCGCCTTGTTCCCATTCAACCGTTTCCATGGCCCGCCCCCGCTTCCTGCCCGACAACTTCATGCTCGCCCTGCTGGCGCTCATCGTGGCTGCCAGTGTCCTGCCGGTGCGCGGGGTCTACGCCGGCCATGCTGCAACGCTCACCAATGCGGCGATCGCACTGCTGTTCTTCCTGCACGGCGCCAAGCTGCCCCTGCAGTCCGTGATCGCGGGCCTGAGCCACTGGCGGCTGCACTCACTGGTGTTCGCCTGCACCTTTGTGCTGTTCCCCTTGCTGACTGTGCTGCTCAAACCGGTGCTGCTACCCCTGGTGGGACCGGATCTGTACCGGGGCCTGCTCTACATGAGCGCCCTGCCCTCCACGGTGCAGTCGGCCATCGCCTTCACCTCGGTCGCACGCGGCAATGTGCCCGCTGCGATCTGCGCCGCCGCCACCTCCAGCCTGCTGGGCGTGTTCGTCACCCCCGTGCTGGTGCTGCTGCTGCTCGGCCAGGCCGGCCATGGCCTGTCGCTGGGTGATGCGGTGTTCAAGATCATGCTGCAGCTGCTGCTGCCCTTCGTGCTCGGCCAGCTCGCGCGCCCGTGGATCGGCGCCTGGGTAGACCGCAACAAGTCCTGGCTCAAGCAGGTGGACCAGTGCTCCATCTATCTGGTGGTCTACACGGCCTTCAGCAAGGCGGTCGTGGACGGCCTGTGGTCGCAGCTGCCCCTGACGCAGATCCTGCTGCTGGCCGTCGCGTGCGCGGGCGTGCTGTTCATCGTGCTGCAGCTGACCTGGTGGCTGGGTCGCCGCATGGGCTTTCCGATCGAAGACCGTATCACGCTGCTGTTCGCCGGCTCCAAGAAAAGCCTGGCCACCGGCGTGCCCATGGCACAGGTGCTGTTCGCCGGCTCGGCCATGGGCTCCATTCTTCTGCCCATCATGATGTTCCACCAGATCCAGCTGCTGGTGTGCGCCGTGCTGTCAAAGCGATTCGCTGGCAGGCAGGCCGACTGATCCTCTCACGGGCCGCCGCACCACCTGCGGCCGGGACGCCCCAACTTGGGCGTTCATGCACTGGCGAGAGGCGATAGCTGCGCTCCTGATACAGGAGCGCAGCTTTGCTGTTTCCGTTTGCTGATCCGGCCATGCGCCAGCTGGCCTGACATACGCTGGCCTTTCTTCGTCACAAGATTGTTGGATCCCATGATCAAGGCAAGCAGATGGGACAGGACGACTGCTTTGCCCTGTGCGCGCAGAAGGCACGGCGCCCGCATCCACGCCGTCGGCGGTATCCGCGACGCCGGTCACGGCAGCGAAGGCGGACCGGAAGCGCTGGAGGCCTACGTCAACACCAGGGCCGTGCCGGTCACTGCGCGGTGAGGCCGCCCGCTGCCGCCAGCGCGGCGGCGATGTCGGCCATGTCGTGAAAAACCTGGGCCACGTCCAGTGACGTGAAGGCCCGTCCGTGCCCGCCCGGGCAGTAGCCCCAGACCGTCGCGCCGGCGGCCAGGCCCGCCTGGGCACCGGTGGCGGTGTCCTCGATCACCAGGCAACGCGAGGGCGCCACGCCCAGGTGCCCGGCGGCGGCAAGGTACACGTCCGGGTGCGGCTTGGAACGCGGCAGGTCATGCCCGCTGAAGATGCGGTCCCCGAAGTACGGCGCCATGCCGGCCATGCCGATCTGCATCACCACCTTGGCCTTGTCCGCTCCCGAGGCGCACGCGATGCGCCCTTGGGCGTGACCGTGCGCGGCCACCACCGCCCGCAGCGCGCCGGGCACCGGCTGGAGTTCGGCGCGCAGGCGCGCGTCGCGACGGGCGTAAAAGGCCCGCATCCATTCTTCCGTCAGAGGCCGGCCCGTCTCCCGCTCGATCAGCGCCCGCTGGTCGCGCACCGCACGCCCGATGAAGTGGTGCTCGCACTCGGCCTGCGTCAGCGCCCATCCGGCCTCGTTGAGCATCTCCCGCAGCACCCCGTTGGTGATCGGCTCGCTGTCCACGAGCACGCCGTCACAATCGAAGAGCACGGCATCGAAACGCTGAATCTGCCAGTCCATCACCGGAAATCTCCGTCCACGTAGTACCACCTGCCACCCTCACGCACGAAGCGGCTGGTTTCGTGCATGCGGTGCCCCCGGCCGCCCAGGCGCGAGCGCGCGACGAACTCCACCGTGGCGTGGTCCTCGTCGAGCACTCGGTGCGACTTCACTGTCAGCCCCAGCCACTTCGTGCCCGGCTCCAGCGCGAGCTCGGGCGGGCGCGTGCTGGCATGCCAGGTGTCGATCAGGTAACCGGTACGCGCCAGCACGAAGGCGCTGTAGCGCGAGCGCATGAGGTGTTCGGCGTCGGGCGCCGCGGCGCCGCCATCGAGGTAGGGCCCGCAGCATTGCGCTAACGGCACGGCGCGCCCTTTCGCATCCGTGCGGCCGCACGGGCAAGGGAAATCTTCCATGGGGACAATCTTAGCGGTCCGGGGCATCGCCCGCAGGGCGGTGGTACGGTATCGGCACCTACAGAACCTGTCACCGCAAGAAAGGATTTGGCCCCTCATGACCGACCTGTCCGGTTTCGCCATCACGCGCAAGTGGCCCGCGCAGCATCCCGACCGCCTGCAGCTGTACAGTCTGCCCACGCCCAACGGCGTGAAGGTGTCCATCCTGCTCGAAGAGCTGGGCCTGCCCTACGAAGCCCACCGCGTGGCCTTCGACACCAGCGACCAGCTCTCGCCCGAGTTCCTCTCGCTCAACCCCAACAACAAGATCCCGGCCATCATCGACCCGGCCGGGCCCAACGGACAGCCCCTGACACTGTTCGAGTCCGGCGCCATCCTGATCTACCTGGCCGAAAAGACCGGCCGCTTCCTGCCCACCGACCCTGCCGCGCGCTACCAGACCATCCAGTGGGTGATGTTCCAG
>JAEZLX010000150.1 GCA_023415035.1 Pseudomonadota bacterium
TGCCAGCGGGCCCATTGGTAGGTCAGGTCGCGGCCAGAGGCGGTCGGCAGGCGGGACCACGCGACGACCCGGATGCCCGGGCTTTCCAGCTCGGTCTCGCCGGGGTCGCTGCGCGTCAGGCGCAGCACCATCCCATCGAAGTCGATGGCGCTGACCTCGCCGGTCTGCTGCACGGCGTTCAGGTCGGTGATCCACTGCTCCAGCGCGCTTTGCATGCGCAGCAGGGCATCCGCATGCCCGCGCGAGAGCGACTGCGTGCGCGCCATGCCGTCGATGCCGCGCCAGCTCATCAGGGCCAGCACCGCCAGGATGGCGATGGCCACCAGCACCTCGATCAGGGTGAAGCCGCGCGCGCGGGCCATCAGTAGCGCCCCTGGATGGTGGACAGGTTCACCAGACGGTATCGCCGGCTGCCGTCACCGGTGTCCACCAGCGCATCGACACGGCGGAAGTTCGGGTTGGGCGTGGGACTCACCGACACCGTCACCTCGAACCTGCGGCCACCCTGCTCGCAGTCGGACGAGCTGTCGCCCGTGGGCGGCAGCTGCCGCTGTAGCCGCAGCTGGGTCAGCGCGTTTTCCGCGCACAGCTGGGCCAGCCAGACCTCGCCCTGGCGTTCGGCGCCGCGCATCAGCGCCGTGGTGGCCTGAGAACCCGCGGCCAGCGCCACGGCGACCACGGCCAGTGCCACCAGAATCTCGATCAGCGTGAATCCGCCCAGACCGCGTCTCATGGCCGCGCCTCCGTCCCGGCATCGGCCTCCGTCAAACCGAACGGACCGATACCGTCGGTGCCAATGCGCAGCTCGCGTGCGCCCAGCCGCAGCGCCACCACCTGCCGGGGCAGCAGTGGCTCGGGTCCGAGCACCAGCGCGCCGGCGCCGGCAGGCGCCACGATGCGGACCCGCAGCTGCGGGTCCAGCCAGAGTCGGTGACCGGCCAGGGATTCGGTGGAAACACCACGTTCGCTCACCCCCTCGAACGCGAAACCTTCCTCGTCGGGCTTCCAGCGCACGGCCACGCCAGTGGTGCGCGACTGCGCCCGGCCCGACTCGAGCACCGCCACCAGCCGCAGCGCCTCGCGGTCCAGCGCTGCTGCTCGGCTGTCGCGCAGGGCGAAGCTCACGCCCGTCGTCGCCAGCGCCACGATGGCCACCACGATCAGCAGCTCAAGCAACGTAAAGCCCCGCACTGCATCAGCGGCGGAGCGTGGGGGCACCGATCCCGCCGCAGGGCCGCCCCAAGGCGGGGTCAGCCCCCTCGGGGGGCTGAGGACCGCGGCTCCGGCCCTGCCTGCGCAGGGCCGGACGGGACGAAGAGGCAGCGACTCCGGCGATGCCGCGGCCTGCAAGGCGCGACCCGCGTCAGCGGCGGAGCGTGGGGGCATCGCTCACTGCCAGCTGCCGATGTCGGCATCCCGGCCCTCGCCACCGGGCTTGCCGTCGGCACCGAAGGACAGCACGTCCACCTCGCCGTGCACGCCCGGGTTGAGGTACTGGTAAGGCTGGTTCCACGGGTCCGAGGGCAGCTTGTCGAGGTAGGGGCGCCAGTTCGGCGGCACCGGGCTGGCCGCCGGCTTGATCACCAGCGCGCGCAGGCCCTGCTCGGCGGTGGGATAGCGCTGGTTGTCCAGCCGGTACATCTTCAGCGCCTGCATCAGGTTGTTCACGTCGGTGCGGGCAGCGGTCACGCGGGCGTCGTCGGCGCGGTCGAGCACGTTGGGCACGATCAGCGCGGCCAGCACGCCGATGATCACCAGCACCACCATCAGTTCGATCAGGGTGAAGCCGGCCCGGCGCCGCAGGGCGTTCAGACGCTGTTCGCGGATCGCGGGGGCTGTGGACAGCGGAGTGGCAGCAGACATGGACAAGTGGTTCTCCCGGGGCGTGGTGTCCGGTGCACCGGCGAAGCCCCATTGCATGATGGTCATGGACAGTCGGTCGATCATAATCCCCGCATGCGCTTGCAGACACATACCGCATCCCGTGCTGCGCCGGCCACCAGGACAGGAGGCCGGGTACCCCTCTGGGCCGCCGGTCTGGCCTGGCTGGCCGCCGGTGCGGCACTGGTCTGGTGGGTGTTGATGCTCCTGGCGGACACGCCATGGCAACCTGTGCCGGCGGCGACGGGCACCTCGGTGCAGGCGGATCCGTCTTCCGTGGCCAGAGCGCTCGGGCACGACGACCGTCCGGACGCATCCGGGCAGATGGTCCAGACCTCCGGGCGGCTCGTGCTGGCCGGGGTCGTGGCGCAGCCGGGCGGGCAGGGGGCTGCCCTCATCTCGGTCAACGGCCAACCGCCACGTCCTTTCCTCGTGGGGGCTGCCGTGGGTGACGGCTGGGTGCTCCACGCCGTCGGGCGCCGCGATGCCCGGCTCAGGTCCGAAGACGGCGAACTAGAGCTTGAGATCCAGCGCTGAGCGGATCAGGGGCCAGGCCAGCAGGGCACCCACGCCCTGACCCATGCGCAGCTCCATGTCGAGCAGGGGGCGGTCCTGCAAATGGATCATGAGCAGCCGGTGCCCAGGGTCGGCGCTCAGGTGCGAGTACACCAGGTAATCCGCGACCGTCGGAGCCAGCCCGCGCGCGACCAGGGCTGCAGCAGCGGCCACGAATCCGTCGACGATCACCAGGCGCCCTTCGCTGGCGGCCTGGATCATCGCGCCCGCCATCATGGCCACATCGAACCCGCCCATGGCCACCATCGCGTCGAACGGCGTGACGGCCTTGCGATGGCGCGCCGTGACGCCAAACAGGCGCTCCAGCCGCTGCTTCTGCGTGTTTTCGCTCCAGTCCGGGTGATGCCCGCAGGCATCCGCCAGGGGCACGCCGCACAGGCGCGAGAGCAGGAGGATGGCCGAGGCGCGGCTGGCCGCGCTGGCTTCGCCGATCAGCACCGTATTGCCCGGCAGGAGGTGGACCACATCCATGCCGGCCCGCAGGGCCGAGACCGCCTGTTCCGCCGACATGGCGGGGCGCAGCAGCATGTTGCGCGTGCCAAAGCCGATCTTGCGGGTGAGCAGGGTGACCTGGGCCTGCGGGTCCGATGGTGGCGTCAGCGGCACCGCCACGCCGGCGTCCACCACCGTCAGCCTGATGCCATGGCCGCGCGCCATGCGCAGCACGGGGGAGTCCGGTGCCAGCATCGCCTCCACCAGGCGGCGCGTGGCTTCGGGTCCGAACTGCGCGATTTCCTCGTCGGCGATGCCGTGATCGGCCGCAAAGACCACCAGCTGGGGCTGATCGATGCCCGGCCGCTGCAGCACATCCATGCGCGTGATGGCGGCCAGTCGATCCGACAGCGGGGCCATCCGGCCCCACGTCACGTCATGGATTCCGGCTGACTCCGCGGAACGCGCCACCGGCTTCACGGCTGGCAGAAAGAGTCCATACTGCGCCAGGGCGGCGGCGGATGTGTCGGCGACCGTGGCAGCAGCAGGGATCATGGCGGGGATGTCAGACGGCGATCAGCTTTTGAGGAACAGACGGTATGCCGGATTCTGTGTTTCCTCGACATAGGGATAGCCCAGCGTATCAAGGAATTTCTGGAACGCCTTGTCGTCCCGGGGCGGCACCTGCAATCCGACCAGAATCCGGCCATAGTCCGCACCCTGGTTGCGGTAATGGAACAGGCTGATGTTCCAGCCCGGCCTCATCAGGCTCAGGAACTTCAGCAGCGCGCCGGGCCGCTCCGGGAACACGAATCGCAGCAGGCGCTCGTCCTGCGCCAGCGGCGAGTGCCCGCCCACCATGTGCCGCAGGTGCTCCTTGGCCAGATCGTCGTTCGTCAGGTCCAGCGTCCTGAGTCCCTGGCGGTTGAAGTTGGCCGCGATCTTGGCCGACTCGCCCTTGCCCTGGGTGCTCAGGCCGATGAAGACGTGCGCCTCGCTCGGGTTCGCGATGCGGTAGTTGAACTCGGTGACGCTGCGCGGTCCGCCAGGCAGGTTGCCGATGGCCTCGATGAATCGTTTGAAGCTGCCGCGTTCCTCGGGGATCGTCACCGCGAACAGCCCCTCGCGCTCCTCGCCGACGTCCGCCCGCTCGGCCACGAAGCGCAGGCGGTCGAAGTTCATGTTCGCGCCGCACAGGATGGCCGCGTAGGTCTCGCCCTTGGTCTTGTTCTGGGCCACGTACTGCTTGATCGCCGCCACCGCAAGCGCGCCCGAGGGCTCGACGATGGAGCGCGTGTCCACGAAGATGTCCTTGATGGCTGCGCACACCGCGTCCGTGTCCACCACCACGTAGTCGTCCACCAGCTCGCGGGCGATGCGGAAGGTTTCCTCGCCCACCAGCTTCACGGCGGTGCCGTCGGCGAACAGGCCGACGTCGGCCAGCTCCACGCGCTCGCCGGCACGCACCGACTGCAGCATTGCGTCCGAGTCGCGTGTGTGCACGCCGATCACCTTGATCTCGGGGCGCACGGCCTTGATGTAGTTGGCCACGCCGGAAATCAGCCCGCCGCCTCCCACCGCCACGAACACCGCATCCAGCCGCGGGCTGCCCAGCTTTTGCACCTGGCTGAGCATCTCCATGGCGATCGTGCCTTGGCCGGCGATCACATCCGGGTCGTCGAACGGGTGGATGAAAGTCAGCCCTTCGGTCTTCTGCAGCTTGACGGCGTGCTTGTAGGCGTCGGAATAGCTGTCACCGGCCAGCACCACCTCGCCGCCCAGCGCGGCCACCGCGTCCACCTTCACCTGGGGGGTGGTGGTGGGCATCACGATCACGGCGCGGCAGCCGAGCTTCTTGGCACCCAGTGCCACACCTTGCGCGTGGTTGCCGGCCGAGGCGCAAATGACACCCTTGGCCAGCTGCTCGGGCGTCAGGTTGGCCATCTTGTTGTAGGCCCCGCGCAGCTTGAAGCTGAACACCGGCTGCTGGTCTTCCCGCTTGAGCAGGACCTTGTTGTGCAGGCGGCGGCTGAGTCCGCGGGCCGGCTCCAGCGGTGATTCGACGGCCACGTCGTACACGCGGGCGGTCAGGATCTTGTGGAGGTAGTCAGCAGGCTTGAGGGGGGTGGCGGACGTCGCGGGTTCCGGATTTTGCGGATTCTTGGGCATGGGGATTCCTTCCCTTGGGATGATACGGCGCAGCGCGTCGGCAAAAAAAAGGCTCTGTCACCTAATCGTGTTGTAGAAAGCCCGAATCCGGCCATCACATAGAGGAACTGGCCTTGACGCGCGGTCTGGATATGGCGTCTCGGAGGAACTCTCCAGGGGCGCGCACCCAGCCGGT
>JAEZLX010000214.1 GCA_023415035.1 Pseudomonadota bacterium
CTGCAGCAGGCCGCGTGCCTTGGCGCCGGCCAGGAAGGCATCGTTCAGCCTCTCCTCGCGCAGCTGGAACGGTACATTCATGCGCGAGCGCACGGCCGGGTCCACCTTGTTGACGTACAGACCCGACTGGTCGATGAAACCGTAGAGCAGATCCGCCTTGGCGATGTTGCGCTTCTCCATCGCGGCCACGCCTTGCAGCTCATCCTCGCGCTGGCGCTTGAGCCACTGGAAAGTCAGGCCGGCCATGTAGATGGCGTAGGTGGGCGGCGTGTTGAACATCGACTGGTTGTCGGCCACCGTCTTGTAGTCGAACGCGCTTGGGCAGACGGGCAGGGCGTGGCCCAGCAGATCCTCGCGGACGATGACCAGCGTGACACCCGCCGGGCCCACGTTCTTCTGGGCGCCGCCGAAGGCCAGGGCCACGCGTGACCAGTCCACAGGTCGCGAGAGCACGTGAGACGAAAAGTCGATCACCAGCGGCGCGTCGCTGCCCAAGGCCTTGAGGTCGGGCAGCTCGTGGAACTCCACGCCATGGATGGTTTCGTTGCTGCAGATGTGCACGTAGGCGGCATCGGCGCTCAACTGCCAGGAGGCAGGCGCCGGCACCGTGGTGTAGCCCGAATCCTGCCCGCTGGCGGCGATGCGGGCCGTGGCGTAGCGCTGGGCTTCCTTGGCCGACTTCTGGCTCCAGCCGCCGGTCACGACAAAGTCCACCACGCCGCCGCGCGAAAGGTTCAGCGGCACGATGGCGTTTTCGGCAAGACCGCCGCCCTGCATGAACAGGATGCGGTACTCGGGTGGCACGGCCAGCAGCTCGCGAAGGTCGGCCTCGGCCTGTTCGTAGATCGAGATGAACTCCTTGCCGCGGTGGCTCATCTCCATCACGCCCATGCCGCTGCCATGCCAGTCGGTCATCTCGGCGGCAGCCTGTTCGAGCACCTCCAGCGGCATTGCGGCCGGGCCGGCCGAGAAGTTGTAGGGGCGGCGCATCGTCATGCCTGGGCCTCCTCGGCACCGGCTTCACCGTCTTCACCCTCGTTCGAATCACCGTTGGCGTCGTTCTCGACGATGCGCTGCAGACCGCTGAGTTCGGAGCCTTCGTCCAGCGCAATGAGCGTTACGCCCTGCGTGGCGCGGCCCAGTTCGCGGATCTCGCTCACACGCGTGCGCACCAGCAAGCCCTTGTCGGTGATCAGCATGATCTCGTCGTCCGGGTGCACCAGCGTGGCGGCCACGACCTTGCCGTTGCGCTCGCTCTGCTGGATGGCGATCATGCCTTTGGTGCCACGACCGTGGCGGGTGTATTCGGCAATGGGCGTGCGCTTGCCGTAGCCGTTGACGGTGGCCGTCAGCACCGACTGCGTCTCATCCTCGGCCACCAGCATGGCGATCACGCTCTGGCCGTCTTCCAGTGTCATGCCCTTGACGCCGCGCGCGTTGCGGCCCATCGGGCGCACGTCGTTCTCGTCGAAGCGCACGGCCTTGCCGCCGTCGGAGAACAGCATCACGTCGTGCTTGCCGTCGGTGAGCGCCGCGCCGATCAGGTAGTCACCCTCGTCGAGGGCGACGGCGATGATGCCGGCCTTGCGCGGATTGCTGAATTCTTCCAGTGCTGTCTTCTTCACCGTGCCCATGCTCGTGGCCATGAACACGTAGTGGTCGGACGGGAAGCTGCGGAACTCGCCCGTCAGAGGCAGCACCACGTTGATCTTCTCGCCCTCGGCCAGCGGGAACATGTTGACGATGGGGCGGCCACGCGAGCCGCGGGAGCCCTGCGGCACCTCCCAGACCTTGAGCCAGTAAAGGCGTCCGCGGTTGCTGAAGCACAGGATGTAGTCGTGCGTGTTGGCGATGAAGAGCTGGTCGATCCAGTCGTCTTCCTTGGTGGCGGTGGCCTGCTTGCCGCGGCCGCCGCGCTTTTGCGCGCGGTACTCCGACAGCGGTTGGCTCTTGATGTAGCCGCTGTGGCTGAGCGTGACGACCATGTCGGTCGGCGTGATGAGGTCTTCCGTCGAAAGATCCTGGGCGCTGTGCTCGATTTCGCTGCGGCGCGCACCGAGCTTGGTCTGGCCGAACTCGTTCTTCAGTGCGACGAGCTCCTCGCCGATGATGACGGACACGCGCTCTGGCTTGGCCAGGATGTCGAGCAGGTCGTCGATGTGCGCCATCACGTCCTTGTACTCGGCGACGATCTTGTCCTGCTCCAGCCCGGTCAGGCGCTGCAGGCGCATCTGCAGGATTTCCTGCGCCTGGGTTTCGGACAGACGATACAGCCCGTCGGCCTGCATGCCGAACTCGCGGTCCAGCCCTTCGGGGCGGTAGTCGTCGGCGTTGACAGTGCCGCCATCGGCCTTGGAGCGGGTGAGCATCTCGCGCACCAGCTTGCTGTCCCACGAGCGATTCATCAGCTCGGTCTTGGCCACCGGCGGAGTGGGCGACTCACGGATGATGCGGATGAACTCGTCGATGTTGGCCAGCGCCACCGCCAGGCCTTCCAGCACATGGCCACGATCGCGTGCCTTGCGCAGCTCGAACACTGTGCGGCGGGTCACCACCTCGCGGCGGTGCTCCAGGAATACGTTGATCAGGTCCTTGAGGTTGCACAGCTTTGGCTGCCCGTCGATCAGGGCCACCATGTTGATGCCGAAGGTGTCCTGCAGCTGCGTCTGCTTGTACAGGTTGTTGAGCACCACCTCGGCCACTTCGCCGCGCTTGAGTTCGATCACCAGGCGCATACCCGACTTGTCGGACTCGTCCTGGATGTGGCTGATGCCCTCGAGCTTCTTGTCGTGAACCAGCTCGGCGATGCGCTCCTGCAGCGTCTTCTTGTTGACCTGGTAGGGGATCTCGTCGACGATGATCGCCTGGCGCTGCCCCCTGTCGATGTCCTCGAAGTGCACCTTGGCGCGCATCACCACGCGGCCGCGGCCCGTGCGGTAGCCATCCCTGACACCCTGGATGCCGTAGATGATGCCGCCGGTGGGGAAGTCCGGCGCCGGGATGATCTCCATCAGCTCGTCGATCGAGCAGTCGGGGTTGCGCAGCGAGTGCAGGCAGGCGTCCACCACCTCGTTGAGGTTGTGCGGCGGGATGTTGGTGGCCATGCCCACGGCGATGCCGCCCGAGCCGTTGACCAGCAGGTTGGGCAGCCGCGTGGGCATCACCAGGGGCTCTTTCTCCGAGCCGTCGTAGTTGGGCCCGAAATCCACCGTTTCCTTGTCGATGTCGGCCAGCATCTCGTGCGCGATCTTGGCCATGCGGATTTCGGTGTAGCGCATGGCAGCCGCGCTGTCGCCGTCCACCGAGCCGAAGTTGCCCTGGCCATCGACCAGCATGTGGCGCATGGAGAAGTCCTGCGCCATGCGCACGATGGTGTCGTACACCGCGCTGTCGCCGTGCGGGTGGTACTTACCGATCACGTCGCCGACGATACGGGCCGACTTCTTGTAGGGCCGGTTCCAGTCGTTGTTGAGCTCGTGCATCGCGTAGAGCACGCGGCGGTGGACGGGTTTGAGACCGTCCCGGGCGTCGGGCAGGGCGCGACCCACGATCACGCTCATGGCGTAATCGAGATAGCTGCGTCGCATCTCCTCTTCCAGACTGATGGGCAGGGTCTCTTTGGCGAACTGTGTCATGTGTGTTCAGGACGCGCGCGGCAGTACCAGCGCGCCGCGAAAGGGTCACGATTGGGCAAGCGATCCATTCTAGTGGGTGGCGCAGGCCACCTCCCTGGAGCGGGTTTCGTCCCCTGTTGTTGCGATTCGGCAACGCGCTGTGTAGGACAGCACCGCATCGTCAGGTACGTGCCAGGGCACAAGGACCCCATTTCCGGGCTTGTGGCACAATGGTTTTCAGCGTTTAAGTGGTGGTCACTTCAAGCGCCATCCGAAAAGAGATTCATCCGGCTCGCCCGAAGCAAACCAAGAGGAAACCATGAAGAAACTGAACAAAGTGGCAATGCTGTTCGCTACTGCAGCCCTCGCGACTGCCGCCGGCGCGCAGACGATCGACAACTGGCGCAACGGTACGTCCGAGCTGGTCTGGAAGAATGGCACCAACGAGCTGTGCTGGCGCGATGCCTTCTGGACGCCTGCCACGGCAGCTCAGGGTTGCGATGGTGCCATCGCTCCTGCCGCTCCGGCTCCCGCTCCTGCGCCTGTCGCCGCTCCGGCACCTGCCCCGGCTCCCGCCCCGGCTCCTGCTCCGGCTCCTGCTGCTGCCGCCAAGGTGACGTACGCCGCCGATGCCTTCTTCGACTTCGACAAGGCTGTGCTCAAGCCCGAAGGCAAGGCCAAGCTCGATGACCTGGCCGGGAAGGTCAAGGGCATCAACCTGGAAGTCGTGATCGCCGTCGGCCACACCGACTCCACCGGTCCCGACTCCTACAACCAGAAGCTGTCGGTGCGCCGCGCCGAGGCCGTGAAGGCCTATCTGGTGAGCAAGGGCATCGAAAGCAATCGCATCTACACCGAAGGCAAGGGCGAAAGCCAGCCGGTGGCTGACAACAAGACCCGCGAAGGCCGTGCGAAGAACCGCCGCGTGGAAGTCGAAGTGGTCGGCACCCGCGCCCAGTAATTCTCCCAGGAATTGCCTGATCAAAAACCGCGCTTTGGCGCGGTTTTTTCATTTGATAATCGGTGCATATGAACCCGAACGTGAATGCAGATCCGGCCGAGCTGGCCAAATTCTCCGAATTGGCCCACCGCTGGTGGGATCCCGTCAGCGAATTCCGGCCGTTGCACCAGATCAATCCACTGCGTCTGGGCTGGATCGACAGTCTGGTGCCGCTGGCGGGCCAACGCGTGGTCGACATCGGCTGTGGCGGTGGCATCCTGGCCGATGCCATGGCTCGCAAGGGCGCCCAGGTGACGGGTGCCGATCTCTCCACCAAGGCCCTGCGCGTGGCCCAGCTGCATGCGCTGGAAGCCGGCACCCGTAACGTGGAATACCGCGAGGTCAGCGCCGAGGACCTCGCTGCTGAGCAACCGGCCTCATTCGACGTGGTCACCTGCATGGAAATGCTGGAGCATGTGCCCAATCCGGCGTCGGTGGTGCGTGCCTGCCATGATCTGGTCAAGCCCGGTGGCTGGGTGTTCTTCTCCACCATCAACCGCAACCCCAAGTCGTTCCTGTTTGCCATCGTCGGGGCAGAGTACGTGCTCAAGCTCCTGCCCAAAGGCACCCATGAGTGGGCGCGGTTCATACGCCCGCACGAGCTGGCGGCGTACTGCCGTCAGGCCGGACTGGACCTGCAGGGCACGCGCGGCATGGAGTACAACCCGGTGACCGGCCGCTACTGGCTCAGCGACGACACCAGCGTCAACTACCTGTTGGGCACCCGGCGGCCGGCATGAGGGTGGCCAACTTGCTGCCGCGCGGGCGCATCCGCGCGGTGCTTTTCGATCTGGACGGCACGCTGGTGGACAGTGCGCCGGATCTGGCTGCGGCTGCCAACCGCATGCGCGAGCGCCGGGGGCTGCCCGCGCTGCCGTTCGACCTGTTCCGTCCGCACGCCAGCTCGGGCGCGCGCGGCATGCTGCGCATTGCGCTGGACGTCGACCCTTCCCATGAAGGGTACGAGCCCTTGCGCCTGGAGTTCCTGGATGAATACGAGAGTGGCCTGCTGAACTTGACGGTGCCGTTCGAGGGCGTGGACCGGATGCTCGCCGCGTTGGACGGGGCGAGTATGGCCTGGGGGATCGTCACCAACAAGGCGGAGCGCTTCACCCACCCGCTGGTGGCTGGAACGCCCGTGCTGGCTGGCGCGCGGGCGGTGGTCGGTGGCGACACCACGCCCCATGCCAAGCCCCACCCGGCACCGTTGCTCGAAGCCGCCCGCCGGCTGGGGATCGAGCCGGAGGCGTGCCTGTACGTGGGTGATGACGAACGGGACATCGTGGCCGGGCGTGCAGCCGGCATGCTCACCGTGGCGGCACGTTATGGGTATTTGGGGCAGGGGGTGTCCGTCGAGCAGTGGCAGGCCGATGCCTGCATCGATTTTCCCCTCGACCTCTTGAAATTGCTCGATATGCCTTAAACTGTCGCCGTACAGGGGCTGCACTGGTTTCGACGTGGGTTCGGACACGCAGCAGGGCATGTCGAGGTTCTGTCACCTCGTAAAACCGCAGAAAAAAAGTAACTGCAAACGACGAACGTTTCGCACTCGCCGCCTAATCCGGCGAGCCTTGCAACAGCAGGCCGATAGGCTGGGCAAGGGTGGCCGCAAGGCTGTCCAGGCTGCAAGGGAATTTTTATCGGCTGGTTTCGCGTCGGGTACCTTGGCGCGGAATGAGATCCAAGGGTGCTGGCTGTCTGTGTAGCGTGTCGCTGCGCGGCACGGACGGCGAGATCCAAAACAGACGACTACACATGTAGAACTGCGCGAAGAAGGCTTGCGGACGGGGGTTCAAATCCCCCCAGCTCCACCACTATCCAAAAAACCAACCGTTCTCGGTTGGTTTTTTTTCGCCCGTTTCCCCCAGTGTTGGCGCGGTTTCCGGGCATGGCCTCGCGAGCGCCACCCCTGCGAAGTCGCCGTTTTCGCCCCCACCGACGCCTCTCTGTTCTCCGTTTTCTCTGGTGGTCACGCGAGCGTTCTCGAGGCCACTTCCTTTGCTGGCGCGGGTTTAGAGGCGCTTGGTTGTGGTTGGCAACTCCTGTAGCGGTGGCGACCCAAGATGGACGACTTGTGGATCGCTACGCAGTAGGCTGCTCCCGGCCACAGGCGGTCCTTGGCGCACTGCGAACACCTCAGCGTTCTTGCTCACGAAAAGAAGAAACCGTCACGCGCACCTGACGTTGCCCTATGTCTCATGCAAGGGCATACCCTAAACATTACGTTCGTAATGTTATGATTATCCCATGTCTCAAGGTGTCCATCGGCCGAAGCGGCCCGAACTCGTCAAGGCGCTCCTGCTCGACGCATGCGCGCAGCAACTTCTAAGCGGAGGCCCGCTTTCCATCGGTGTGGTCGCCGATATTGCCGGTGTCACCAAGGGCGCTGTTCAACACCACTTTCCGACACGTGAAGACCTGGTGCACGCCCTCTACGACCATTTGGCTGAGGAGTTTCAAGCGCAAGTTGCAGACGACGGTTCCGGCGCTTCGGCTGCGTGGCGGTATGCCCGAATAGCCCTTCAAGGTCCCTGCGCTGATTCGGCTAAGAGAGGCAAGGCTCTCCTTGCGGCATGCGTCTCTGAACGGACAGTGAATTCGAAGTGGGTTGATTGGGTGCGCGGGGACCGCGTGCATGACGGAACCGACATAAACAAGCTACTGGCCCGTCTCGCCGCAGATGGACTTTGGCTTTCTGAAGTTTTGGGCATCTATGACCTGTCCTCAGGGGAGCGCGAAGCACTCAAACGTTTGATTCATCAACTAGCCGAAGGAACTTGAATGTCCCCCTATCTGCCCCTCTCTGTTGCCATCGTTGCAGAAGTCGTTGCCACCACTGCCATGAAGTCGTCAGACGGATTTACCCGGCTTTGGCCAAGCCTGATCGTCGTGGCCGGATACATGGTTGCGTTCTATTTCCTCTCGATGACCCTCAGGACATTGCCGACCGGCATCGCCTACGCAATTTGGGCAGGCGCGGGGATTGTGCTCATCACACTCGTGGGGTGGATCATTCACAAGCAGACCCTAGACCTCCCTGCACTTCTCGGCATGAGTTTGATCGTTAGCGGTGTGCTGGTCATCAACATCTTTTCTAAGTCAGGCGCTCACTAAATCGTCAAGGCCCGCTTTGGGTCGAGAGCGGCAAATCAACCTCGGATGATATCGGCCAGTACGTGTGTCTGCGCGCCCCAGCTGTTGGGCCAGGGGCGGCGCATCACTTTTTCCAGCACGGCGTCGGGCGAACCCGCCAGCCGTTCCACGACCTCAGGGGCCAGGAGCGTCAGACGCATCACCCTGCGTACCTGCGTCACGTCCATGCCTTCGGCCTCGGCAATCTCGGCCACCGACGCCGCCCGCTGCTCGTCCAGCAGACGTTGCCAGTGGTGCGCCAGTCCGAGCGCCCGCATCAACGCGGTGTCCTGCGCTGACGACCTTGCTTCCCGCTCCCGGGTGGCCTCGGACAGGAATTCCTGCGGCGCGTCCAAGGGCGTGATGACCTGCTTCTTCAACCCCCGCTTTACCAGCGTCCAGGGCACAAAGGTTTCCAGTTGCACGCCGCCTGCCGGGCTCGGCAGTTGATAGGTGACCGGATCACCCTTGAACCGGCCCCGGTGCTTCTTGCTCATGCGCCCTCCTCAAAGCGCTTCACGATCTGGCGTTGCGCCTCCCAGTCCACCGGTAGCGGGTTGCGCTGGAACCAGATCAGGTTCATCCGGCGCGGCTGCCGTCCGGTCATCAGCAGGTCGATGATGTCGGGCGCGAGCAGGGTCAGGCGCATCAGCTCGTTGGGCACCGAGGGATGCAGCCCTTCCGCCCGGGCGATGTCTGACCCGCTCTTCATCACGCCGGTGTCCACGAGGTGCTGCCAGTAGAAACCGCGTGCCACCCCCTCCAGCAGCGTCACATCGTGAACGTGGCGGTCGTCGGCCGCCACCCGCCGCGCGCCCCGGCGACGGAATGTCAGGGGCACGAAGGTGTCCAGTGTGTCGTCCATCAGGCCTCGACCTCCACCAGTTCCGCGCCGATCCCCCTTGGGGCGAACTCACCGATCAGGGCGTCCCAGCCCAGTTCCCGCCACTTCACCTTGATGCCCTGTACGTCGCCGACGTGGACGAGGTCGATGCGCTCGATCATCAGGTTGGCGATGCGGTGACGCTCGACCGGGAACAACTGATCCCACACGTCGTTGAGCCGCCCCATCGCCATCACCGTGGTGGCCTCGTCGACCTGTCCACCGTTGCGTTGGATCTGTCGCACCACCGATGCGATGGACTCCGGGCTGGTCAGTACCGTGCGGATCTGGGCCACCACTGCCGCCTCAATCTCTGGTGCGGGCAGGCGTTCATAGCTCTTGCCCGGTGCGCCGAACCGGCTTTCCGACTTGGACACGTAGTAGTGGTACTTGCGCCCGTTCTTGCGCGAGTAGGTCGGGTACATCCGCTCGCCCGAGGGGGCGTACAGCAGTCCGCGCAGCAAGGCGTCGGTGCGCGACCTGATCTTGGTCTCCACCGACCGGGTGTGACCGTCCTTGGCCAGCACCTCGTGAACCCGCCCCCACAGACCGGGATCGATGATGGCTTCATGCACGCCGGGGTACCAGCTGCCCTTGTGCGACAACTCCCCGAGGTAGATGCGGTTGCGCAGCAGCTTGTGCAGGTACTTCTTGTCGATGCGCGTGCCCGCCCGCGTCTGGCCCTCCTGCGTCGTCCAGGCCTTGGTCGTGATGCCGTCGGCAGTCAGATTGACGGCGATCTGGGTTGGAGAACCAATGGTCAGCATCTCCTCGAAGATGCGACGCACCACTGCCGCCTCGGCCTCGTTGATGACCAACAGGCGGTTGTCGACGTCGTAACCCAGGGGCGGGACGCCACCCATCCACATCCCCTTGCGCTTGGCGGCGGCGATCTTGTCGCGGATGCGCTCGCCGGTGACCGCCCAGTACAGCATCGAGTGTGCCGCCGAGCGAGTGATGCTCCTTGACGATGATTACGGGGTGCAGGCCGTCTTGTCCCTGCTCAACGAAGATCGTGCCGACGATGCCGCCGTGCTGGCTGCACCCAGCGACCGCTACAGCCGCGCCCTTTATCTGCACCTCTTGCAGGACTTTCCGGCGCAAGGCGCCCGCCACGACGAACGCTTCGATCAGGCTGAGCATCTGCAAGTGATGCATCGTCAGTGGAAAAGCGACCACTACTCCAGCCACTACCTGGGCCCCAAGGGCGTCGTGCCGAAGACTGGGGTCGACGTTCAAGAGGTGTTGCGCACACGCATTGCCGAACTGTTCCCGAAGGTGCCGAAGGATCAAATCCTGATCGAGCAATTCACGCGCCGCGATCTGTCATGCGAACAGGGTGATGACGATGATTGCGAAGCCGGTCAGTCGGCGCTGTTGCACACGCTGACGGCGACCTTCAATGGCAAGACGGCCACGTTCCAGCAAGTGGCGAACGGGCATGTCGTTGACCACGAGGAACCCG
>JAEZLX010000235.1 GCA_023415035.1 Pseudomonadota bacterium
GCCAGCTCCCTGCTGATCATGGGATTTCACACCATGCTCATCGCCTTCGTGGCCGACCTGCTGGCCGCCAACCGCAAACTGATCGAAGAGGTCCGGACACTTTCTCTCGAAAACCGCGACCGGCAGGGTGGCAACGAGCGCTGACCCTTCCTGCGCCGACATACACTTCCGACCTGTGTCAAACACCGTACCGACCTCCGGACGCATAACCTGGATCGATGCCGCCAAGGGTCTGGGCATCATCCTGATCGTCCTGGGCCACCTGGCATCGGTCGAACAGCCTTCTGCGTTCTACGTCTACATCTACGCCTTCCACGTCCCGCTGTTTTTCTTCATCTCGGGACTGACGCTCAAGCCCGGCAACAAGCCTTTCGGTGCGATGCTCGGCGACAAGGTCCGGACGCTGCTGGTTCCATACCTCTGCTACGCCCTGCTCGGATATGCGTTCTACCTGTCGGGTTACCTGGCTGCCAAGGCCGCCAGCCTGAGCATCGAACAGTTCAACTACGGCCCGTGGCGCCCCCTGTGGGGAGTGTTCCACGGCACCCTGGGTGAAGGTCGACTTGTCAACACCCCCATGTGGTTTGTGCTGGCCCTGTTCTGCGCCTTCGTCGTCGGATGGGCCATCAACACGTGGATCCGCCCACTGATTCTGCGCTGGGCCAGCGTGCTGCTTCTGTGCACGGCCGGCATTCTCGTCAGCCGGCATGCCACCCTGCCCTGGAGCCTGTCATCGGCCCTGGTTGGACTGGTGTTCTTCCAAGCGGGCCATACCCATACGCTGGCGGGGCGTTGGCCGGCGACGGCCCGTACGGCACTCATGCTCTTCGCGCCACTGTTCCTGCTGACGTTCGCCTCCTTCGTCAACGGCTTCGTGACCCTGGCCGACATGGTGCTGGGACAGCCACCGTGGTACTTCGTGTTCGCCTTCGCCGGCACCTACGCCACGATCCTGCTGGTGCAGGCACTCGGCCCCGCGGCCGGCTGGCTGGCCTGGATCGGAAAGTACAGCATGGCCATCATGGTCATGCACATGCTCATCATCCGGGTGGTCAAGGTGGCGCTGTCGGCCACCGTTCACCTGCCCATCGGCCAGCTGGAGACCCAGGCGGTCCCGGTCGTCCTGACGGCCGTGGTGACGGCCATACTGCTGGTACCGTGCGTCGCCTTCATGGAGCGGTTCCTTCCCTGGAGTCTGGGCAATCGCCGGGTGAGGGCATGATCGGAGTCACCGGCGCCACCGGATTCGTGGGCCGCGCGCTGTGCGCGCACCTTGCGGCACAGGGCATGACCGTGCGCCGGCTGCTTCGCCAGCGCGGCAACACCACCCTGCCGGATGACCGCATGGTGGGGGAAATCGGCCCGGATACCGTCTGGTCCGATGCCCTGCAAGGACTGGACTGTGTGGTGCACTGCGCCGCCCACGTACACCGCATGCAGGCAGGCGTGGAAGGCAACACCCCGGCCGACTACCGGCGGGTCAATACGGAAGGCACGCGACGACTGGCTGAAGCTGCCGCCATCGCCGGTGTGCGCCGCTTCATCTTCATCAGTTCCATCAAGGTGCTGGGCGAGGCCACTTCGCCTGGAGTGCCGTTTCGCCATGACAGCCGGCCCGACCCTATCGACCCGTATGGCCAGTCCAAGTGGGAAGCGGAGCAGGCCCTGTGGTCGATCTCCGAACAAAGCGGGCTGCAGGTCGCGGTGATTCGCCCCCCGCTCGTATACGGCCCTGGCGTGGGAGCCAATTTCCTCCGCCTCATGCGGTGGATCGAATCCGGGATGCCGCTGCCACTGGCCTCGGTCAGCAACCTGCGCTCGCTCGTCTCGGTGGACAATCTGGTGGATCTCGTCGCCGTATGCCTGACACATCCGGATGCCGCGGGCGAGACGTTTCTCGCCTCCGACGGCCATGACCTGTCGACACCTGACCTGGTCGCGGCGCTGGGACATGCCATGGGTGTCCACCCCCGTCTCTGGCCGGCCCCCGTGGGGCTGATGCGGCTGGCAGGCCGCCTGACGGGACGCGCAGGCACGGTGGAGCGTCTGGTGCAGTCCCTCCAGGTGGACATCGGTCACACCTGCCAGCACCTGGGATGGACTCCACCTGTCTCCGTCGAGGAGGGTCTGGCACGAACCGTGGCGGGCAAGCGCGGTGTATTAGGGAAGTCCGAACCGTGAAAAGAGCCTTCGATTTCCTGGTCGCCCTCACGGCAGGCGTCATCCTGCTGCTGCCCATTCTGGCGATTGCTCTTCTGGTGAAGCTGACGTCCCCTGGTCCGGCGCTTTACTGGAGCGACCGCGTCGGCCGGTACAATCGGATCTTCCGGATGCCGAAATTTCGCAGCATGCGCATCGACGCCCCTACCGTGGCCACTCATCTGATGACCGACCCCGGAGCGTATCTCACGCCCATCGGATCGTTCCTGCGCAAGACCAGCCTGGACGAGTTGCCCCAGCTGTGGAGCATCATCAAGGGTGACATGAGCCTCGTGGGCCCGCGCCCCGCGCTGTTCAACCAGGATGACCTGATTGCCCTGCGCACGCAGCACGGTGTCGATGCCCTGGTGCCGGGCCTGACCGGCTGGGCGCAGATCAACGGCCGGGACGAGTTGCCCATACCGGAAAAGGTGAAACTGGACGTCGAGTATCTGCAGCGGCGCAGTTTCTGGTTCGATCTGCAGATCATTGCCAGAACGGCCCTGAACGTCATCCGGCGCGAAGGTGTATCCCACTAGAACGCCCATGTCAGGTACCCGCATGTTGACCCAACTGGCCGCCCCCATCCTCGGCATTCCCCGCCCTGCCAAGCGGGTGATCGTGCTGGCCGTGGATACGTCGCTGTGCGTGCTTACCGTCTGGCTGGCCTACTACCTGCGGCTCGGCGAATGGGTGAAGATCTCCGGTGAAGGTTTCTGGCAACCCCAGTGGGCCGTGGCAGGGTCCCTGCTGCTCGCGCTACCCATATTCATCGTCAACGGGTTTTACCGGGCCATCTTCCGTTATTCTGGCTTGTCGGCCTTGATGACCATCATCAAGGCTGTGGCGGTGTACGGATTGCTGTACGCCTCGATTTTCACGGCCGTCGGTATCAACGGCGTCCCCAGAACCATCGGCCTGATCCAGCCCATGCTGCTGCTGCTGACGGTCGGTGCCTCCCGCATGATGGCCCGGTTCTGGCTGGGCGGCCTCTACCAGAACCAGCTGCGACTGGCCACATTGCCGCGGGTTCTGATCTATGGTGCAGGTGATGCCGGCCGGCAGCTGGCCGGTGCCATGGCCAACAGCTACGAGATGCGGGTGGTCGGCTTCCTCGATGACGACGACCGGCTGCATGGCCACGTCCTGAATGGCCTGCCCATCTACAGCCCGGCCGACCTGCCCTCACTGGTCAACTCGCTGCACATTTCCACCGTGCTGCTGGCCATTCCTTCGGCCAGCCGCCGGCGCCGTAACGAAATGATCCAGCAGATGCGCCAGGCCCACGTGGAAGTGCGCACCTTGCCCAGTGTCAGCGGCCTGGCGCAAGGCACGGTCAGCGTCTCCGATCTGCGCGAATTGGACATCGATGACCTGCTCGGGCGCGAACCGGTGAACCCCAACCAGCTGCTGCTGGGCAAAGCCATTCACGGGAAAGTCGTGCTCGTCACCGGAGCCGGCGGCTCGATCGGCGGCGAACTGTGCCGACAGATCCTCGCCGTGGGCCCGGCCGAACTCGTTCTCGTCGAGCAAAGCGAATTCGCCCTGTACGAAATCCACCAGGAACTGCAGGAGTTGGCCAGGGAGCCTTCGGTCACGCTCCACCCCGTGCTCGCCTCGGTGCGCGACGCCAGCCTGATGCGTGACATCATGCTGCGGTTCCGGCCCGACACGGTATACCACGCTGCCGCCTACAAGCACGTGCCACTGGTGGAGCACAACCCGGTGGAAGGCATCCGCAACAACACCCTTGGCACGCTGACTGCCGCCGAGGCAGCTGCCGCGGCGGGGGTGGCCGACTTCGTCCTGATCAGCACCGACAAGGCCGTGCGCCCCACCAACATCATGGGCGCCAGCAAGCGGCTGGCAGAAATGACGTTGCAGGCGCTGTCGGCCATACGGCCCGAAACGCGCTTTTCCATGGTCCGATTCGGCAACGTGCTCGGCTCTTCGGGTTCGGTGGTGCCCAAGTTCCGCCGCCAGATCCAGGACGGCGGTCCAATCACGCTGACCCACCCGGAGATCACGCGCTATTTCATGACGATTCCCGAAGCGGCGCAACTGGTGATCCAGGCCGGCGCCATGGCCAAGGGCGGGGACGTCTTCGTGCTGGACATGGGCTCCCCCGTCAAGATCCGCGATCTGGCCGTGCAGATGATCGAGCTCTCGGGCCTGACCGTCAAGGATGACGACCACCCCGACGGCGACATCGAGATCCAGATCACCGGGCTGCGTCCTGGCGAGAAGCTTTACGAGGAATTGCTGATCGGCAACAATCCCAAGCCCACTTCTCATCCCCGCATCATGAAGGCGCATGAGGAGTTCCTGCCCTGGCCACTGCTGCGAGAAAAGCTGAACGTGCTCGAACACGCCCTGGACACGGGCGACATGGAAACCATTGAGGCACTGCTCACGGACATGGTGGCAGGCTTTCGCAGCGAATCCACGCCGTACGGCCGAACGGACAGTGCGCCGGCACTGTCATCGAATCACGCTTGAACATCATGACCCGCCAGACTTCTCCCTCCCACCGTATCGGCCTCGTCGGCACCGGGTTCATCGCCAGCGGATTTGCCCGCCTGGTCGTCAATCATCACCCTGATCTGGAATTGAGCGTCGTCCTGACGCGGCGTCCGCTGGACGGCGTCAGCGGTTTTCCCTTCCCCGATCGCCTCACCCAATCGGTTCAGGAACTGCTGGACAAATCCGATCTCATCGTCGAATGCAGCGGCGACGTCCTGCATGCCACCGATGTCATCGATCAGGCGCTCAAGGCAGGCAAGCCGGTCGTGACGATGAACTCGGAATTCCACATCACCACGGGCTCGTGGTTCGCCGACAAGGGTCTGCTGACGGAAGCCGAAGGCGACCAGCCCGGTTCAATCGCCGCCCTGCGCGAGGAGGCCATCATGATGGGTTTCAAGCCCATTGTGTATGGCAACATGAAGGGCTTCCTCAACCATACCCCGACACCCGAGGAGATGGCCTACTGGTCCTCGAAGCAGGGTATCAGCGTCGAGCAGACCACGTCGTTCACCGACGGCACCAAGATCCAGATCGAGCAGGCCCTGGTAGCCAACGCCTTCGGCGCCACCATCATGCAGCAGGGCATGCTGGGACCGAAAGCCACCGAGGTCAGCAAGGCGGCCATCGAGCTCGCGCGCCGCGCGGCCGAGTCCGGCCAGGTGATTTCCGACTACGTGCTGGCTCCCGGCAACGCAGGCGTTTTCGTCGTCGGCACGCACGACGAATCGGAATGGCGCGCGCTGAACTACCTCAAGCTGGGCGATGGCCCCTATTACGTGCTTGTCCGGCCTTTCCACCTGTGCCAGTACGAGATCATCAAGACCGTGCGCCGGGTCCTCAACGGTGGGGGTATCCTGTTCAACAACACGTCGAGCCCTACCGTTTCCATTGTCGCCATCGCGAAGGTACCGCTCAAGGCCGGAACGCGCGTTGACCGGGCGATCGGCGGGTTCCAGCTTCGAGGCGAGGCGGCCCGTATCGCCGACGTGCCCAGGCATGTGCCCATTGGGCTGGTCCAGAATGCCGTGATCCGTCGCGATATCGAGCCGGGCCAGGTACTGACGTTCGACGATGTTGACCTGCCTGATACCCTGGCGCTGCGCATTGCCCGGGAACTGTACGTCTGAACGGGGATCTGATCCGCCTCAGCCCCCGCAATGACATCACCCGCTTCCATCACCCACAGCACCCACTACCGCCCCGACATCGACGGCATGCGCGCCATTGCCGTGGGTGCGGTCGTCGTACACCACGCCTTCCCCGGGCTGTTCGAGGGTGGCTTCGTTGGTGTGGACGTCTTCTTCGTGCTGTCGGGCTATCTCATCAGCTCCATCATCCTGTCGCAGCTGAACAAGGGAAAGTTCAGCTTCACCGACTTCTACGCCCGCCGCGTCAAGCGGATCTTTCCGGCCCTGTTCCTGGTGCTGGCCACCACATTGGTTCTCGGCTGGTTCTGGCTGACGCCCACCGACTACAAGGCGCTGGGCAAGCACGTGCTGGCCGGAAGCGCGTTCCTTTCGAACTTCGCGTTCTGGAGCGAGGCAGGCTATTTCGACGTGGCATCGGCCACCAAGCCACTCCTGCACCTGTGGTCGCTGGCCATCGAGGAACAGTTCTACGTATTCTGGCCACTGGCCCTGTTCCTAGTGCACCGCTGGAAGCTCAACGCTCTGCGCTTCATCTGCGCCGTGCTGCTGCTTTCCTTCGCCTTCAACATGGCCATCGTCAATGACGATGCGACGGCTGCGTTCTACAACCCGCTGTCGCGATTCTGGGAGCTGATGATCGGCGCCGTGCTGGCAGCCATGCACACCTATCGTGTGGGATGGAAGGGCTTGTTGCGGCTGCCCTGTGCTGAAGAACGCTCTTCGCCGTCCACGCCGTCCGTGATCAGGGTCAACGCCCTGTCATTCACGGGTCTGATGCTGTTGGTGGTGGTGTTCGCGCTGGTACGCCCGGATAGCACCTTTCCGGGCGCCTGGGCGCTGATGCCGACGCTGGGCACGGTACTGCTGCTGGCAGCCGGACCACAGGCCTGGTTCAACCGTCACATCCTTGCCAGCAAGCCTTTCGTCTGGGTCGGCCTGATCAGCTATCCGCTGTATCTTTGGCATTGGCCATTTCTCGCCTTCTCCAACATCCAGGCCACGGACGGAGCACCGCTGTGGCAGACGCAGATCGGCTGGGTGGCGCTGGCGATCGCACTGGCTTGGCTGACTTATGTCATGGTCGAGATTCCGGTCCGCTTCGGGCGCTTCAACCGGCGCGCCACGACCCTGGCGTTGTGCCTCGGAATGGCCACGACCGGTGCGCTGGGTGCGACAGCCCACGAAAAAAACGGCTTCGACAGCCGTTTTCCGGAAGTCGTCCGCGACATGATGAGCCGTGGTGGCCGCAAGGCCGTGACCGAAGGATGGCGTGAGGGTGACTGCATTCTCGACTTCAAGATGCCTGCTTCGCAATACAAGGCATTCTGCGTCGAGACCAAACGGCCTCTGGTGTTCCTCTGGGGAGACTCCCACGCATCGTCGCTCTACCCCGGCTTCAAGGCATTGCAGGAGTCCGGCAAATACAGCTTCGGCCTGGGCGAGCGCGGTGGCGCCATCTGCCCTCCGATCCTCGGCATCGAGCCGCGACCACTCTGCAAGAGCCTGAACGACTCTAGCATCGAGGCCATCCGTGCCGCCAAGCCGGACGTCGTCATCCTGTACGCCTGGTGGCACAACAAGCGGTACAGACTCGACAACCTCGCTGCCACGGTGGAAGAGATCAGGAAAGCCGGCGTGCCCCGCATCATCATGCTGGGCGCCGTCCCTTACTGGCAGAAGGCGCTTCCGCAGATCCTCATGGACGAATGGAGGAAAGGCCCCGTGACGCAGCTTCCGCCATTGCGGCTGAAGGTCGGCCAGGGCCTGGATCCGGAGTTGCAGGCTGCCACCGAGCGCATGCGCCAGCGCGCTCAGGCCATGGGCATCGAGTTCATCTCGGGCATGGACTACTTCTGCAACGCCGATGGCTGTCTGACGCGACTGAACGAGCAGGCCAGGCAGCCGCTGAGCTACGACTACGGCCACCTGTCGGTCAGCGCAGCCACCTGGTACATCGAGCAGATCGCCCCGCTGATCTTCCGGGACCAGCAAGGGCGCTGAGAGGGTCAGCGGCTGAAGCGTCGGCCGCCCTGGGAGCGGCCGGCAAAGCCACCCTGGCCGCGATCGTCGCGCTGACCGGGGCCACCGGAGCGGCGACCGGCGTGCGGTGCCCGGTCAAAATGGTCGCGCTCGCCCCGGCCTCGCGCCTGTTCGGACGGACGCTGCTCCCCCCAGGAACGCTCACGGTGCTCGAAGGGACGATCACCACCACGGCCAGCCAGCGCCTTGTCGGTGCGACCAAAACCGCCGAAGCCCTGGCCCGGCCTTCCGCCCTGCCCGCGTCCGCGGCCGAAACCTCCACGACCACCCGGCGCGCCGGAACGGCCGCCACGACCGAAGCCCTCGGGCTGCGGCGGGCGCATGCGCGGCTCCAGGCCCGGAATGACCTCGGCCGTGAAGCGCTGCTGGGTGAACGACTCGATGTCGGCGATGCGGCGACGGTCCCGGAATTCGGCCAGCGTCACGGCGATGCCGTCGCGGCCGGCGCGGCCGGTGCGGCCGATGCGGTGCGTGTAGTCCTCGGCCTTCATGGGCAGGCCGAAGTTGAACACGTGCGTGATGGTCGGCACGTCGATACCGCGCGCCGCCACGTCGGTGGCCACGAGGAATTGCACCTGGCCATTGCGCAGCGCCATCAGCCGGCGGTTGCGCATGCCCTGGCTCAGGGCACCGTGCAGCGCGACGGCGGCAAAACCGGCCTGCTGCAGTTCCTCAGCCAGGCCATCGCACTCGATCTGCGTGCTGCAGAACACCACGGCCTGGTTGATGGACGTGTCGCGCAGCCAGTGGTCAAGCAGCTGGCGCTTGTGGGCGGCATGGTCGGCCCAGAACAGCACCTGCTTGATGTTGGCGTGACGCTCCTGCGGGGTGTCGATCTGCACCTTTTGCACGTGCTTGCCGCCTTCGTGCATGACGCGCATGGCCAGCTGCTGGATGCGCGGCGCGAAGGTGGCCGAGAACATCATGGTCTGGCGGCGGTTGGACGTCAGCGCATTGATCTCGGCGAGGTCGTCGGCGAAGCCCAGATCCAGCATGCGGTCGGCCTCGTCCACGACCAGGAACTGCACTTGGTCGAGCTTGATCTGCATCGAGCGCTGCAGGTCGAGCAGACGGCCCGGCGTGGCAACGACCAGATCGGCGTTCTGCAGCCGGGCGATCTGCACCTGGTAGGGCATGCCACCGACCACGCTGGCAATGCGCAGGCCACGGCAATGGCGCACCAGATCGATGGCGTCGTGCGCCACTTGCTGGGCCAGTTCACGCGTGGGGCACAGCACCAGCGCACCCGGCGTGGCGGGCTTGAAATGACGTGCCAGCGTCGGGTTCTTGCGCTTGGGAGCCTTCGGCGGTGCTTCGCCACGGGCGATGGCTTCGGCCGCGAGGCGCTCGCGCTCGGCACGCTCGGCCGCAACCCGCTCGGCCTGCTGTTGCAGCAGGGTATGCAGCACCGGCAGCAGGAACGCTGCCGTCTTGCCGCTGCCGGTCTGGCTGGAAACCATCAGATCGGCATAACGGCCCTGCTCGCCAGGGGCCTGAGTCGCCTTGGGAATGACCAGGCTTTGTACCTGCGTCGGCGCGACGTAACCCAGGTCGGCCACGGCCGCGACGAGTTCGGGCGCTAGACCCAGCGCCTCGAAGGCGTTCGGGGTACCGATGGTGTCGGCAGACGGAGAAGAAAGGGTGTTGCCGGACGCGATGATCGCGTCGCGGACTTCAAAAGAATCGCTCATGTGAGTCCTTGCACCTGAGGTGCAAACGACCGAAACCAAAGCGAAGGCCATGTCCGCCCCCCTGGGCCGGACAGGATGGCCGTTGCGCCAGATCCGTTCGTGGTTACAGAACATCAACCATCAAACGGTCGGCGCGCCATGATTGGGGGAGCGCTGGGCTTCCGTTCCGCCTGTGCCGATCGGTCGGTCAGGACGGGGTGTATCGGAAAGCCTGTTGTGAGAGGCAGATGCAACAAATATTCACCCAATCACGGGGTGAATCTGCCATTGTCGCACAAATCAGGGAAAACCCGAAATCCAGCAGGGACATGGCGGTCACACGCCATGTCATCCTCATCACCTCAGCGCAGGAACTGCGCCCGGTAGTACTCGAGTTCGTCGATCGACTCGTGCACGTCGGCCAGCGCCGTATGGCGCTGGTGCTTCTTGAAGCCTTCGTACACCTCGGGGCGCCAGCGACGCGCCAGCTCCTTGAGCGTGCTCACGTCGATGTTCCGATAGTGGAAATACGCCTCCAGCTTCGGCATGTACTTGACCAGAAAGCGCCGGTCCTGGCCGATGGAGTTGCCGCACATCGGCGTGGCCTTCTTCGGCACGTACTTGCCGATGAAATCCAGCAGGATCTGCTCGGCCTCGGCCTCGGTCAACGTGCTTTCCTTGACCTTGTCGATGAGGCCACTGCGGCCGTGCGTCCCCTTGTTCCAGGCATCCATGCCGTCGAGCACTTCCTGGCTCTGGTGGATGACGAGCACCGGACCTTCGATGCGCGGCACCAGTTGCGGACCGGTGACCACCACGGCAATTTCCAGCAGGCGCTCCTTCTCCGGATCCAGGCCGCTCATCTCGCAATCGAGCCAGACCAGGTTCTGGTCGCTGCGTGCCAGGGTCGTGCTGCCGGCGGCGGCCGCCGGTGTGGTGTCGTCGGTTCTCTCGGTCATCCTGCGATTGTCGCCGAATCGCATCACCCGCGCCGGGCGACGGGGCACGCGCTCCGATAGACTTGCGCCATGGATGTCCCTTCCCTGAGCTTGTCGATCGCTTTCAGCACCCTGCTGCTGGCAGGTCTGGCCGCGCGCCTGTGGCTGGCCAACCGCCAGGCTCGCCACGTCTGGACGCACCGCAACCGGGTACCCGAGGCGTTTGCCGCCACCATCCCGCCAGAGGCTCACCGCAAGGCGGCCGCCTACACCATCGCCCGGCTGCGCTTCGGCATCCTCGAAGCCGCGCTGGAAGCCGCACTGCTGCTCGGCTGGACCTTGCTGGGTGGCCTGGAGGCGCTCAACCAGGCACTGCTGTCCTGGATCGGTCCCGGCATGTTGCAGCAGCTGGCCCTCCTGGGTTCATTTGCGCTGATCGGCGCGGTCCTGAGCCTGCCGCTGGGCTGGTGGAGCACGTTCCGCATCGAGGCGCGCTTCGGTTTCAACCGGATGACCCTGGGCCTGTGGCTGGCCGATCTGCTCAAGGGAACCGTGGTCGGCGCCATCATCGGCCTGCCGATTGCCGCGCTGGTGCTCTGGCTCATGGGCTCCGCCGGCCAGTGGTGGTGGCTGTGGGCCTGGGCCGTGTGGATGGCCTTCAACCTGCTGTTGCTGGTGCTGTACCCCACCCTTATCGCGCCGCTGTTCAACAGGTTCGAGCCGCTGACCGACGAGACCGTGAAGGCTCGGGTGGAAGCCCTGATGCAACGCTGCGGCTTTGCCGCCAAGGGCCTGTTCGTGATGGACGGCAGCCGCCGCAGCGCGCACGCCAATGCCTACTTCACCGGATTCGGTGCCGCCAAGCGCGTGGTGTTTTTCGACACGTTGCTGCAACAGCTCACCCCCGCGGAGGTTGACGCCGTGCTCGCCCACGAGCTGGGCCACTACAAACGCCGGCACATCCTCAAGCGGCTGGTGCTGATGTTCGCGCTGAGCCTGTCAGGTTTCGCGCTGCTGGGCTGGCTCTCGGGCCAGGCCTGGTTCTACACCGGCCTGGGAGTGCGTCCGTCGCTGGAGGCACCGAACGATGCGCTGGCGCTGATCCTGTTCATGCTTGCCATGCCGGTGGCGACCTACTTCCTCTCGCCACTGATGGCCAGCCTTTCCCGCCAGCACGAGTTCGAGGCCGATGCCTACGCCAGCGAGAAGACCGACCGGCACGACCTGGCCAGCGCCCTGCTCAAGCTCTACCAGGACAATGCCAGCACCCTGACGCCTGATCCTCTGTACGCCCGTTTCTACTACTCGCACCCGCCCGCCAGCGAACGCCTGGCACGGCTGCTTCACACCCCCTTCCCCGCTTGAGCCGCTCCAGACGACCTTCTTCCCCCGACAGCCGACCTGCCGCCACACCCGCCCTGGGTCGCGTGGTGGCGGCCCACGGCCGGCACTGCCTGGTCGAAGACCCGGATACCGGCGAACGCATGCGCTGCCACCCGCGTGGCAAGCGCAACGAGGTGGTGGTGGGCGACCTCGTCCGCTGGTCCCCCACGGGTGACGAAGGCATCATCGAATCCGTCCAGGAACGGCACAACCTGCTGCACCGGCAGGACGAATGGCGCACCAAGTCGTTTGCCGCCAACATCGACCTCGTGCTGGTCCTGCTGGCCGCCGATCCGGAGTTTTCCGAAAGCCAGCTCACACGCGCGCTGATCGCGGCCGAGGCGGCCGGCATCCCCGTGCTGATTGCCTTGAACAAGCGCGACCTGCAGCCGGCCTTCGACCGCGCCTGGGAACGGCTCGCGCCCTACCGGCGCATGGGCTACGAAGTGCTGCCCCTGTGTCTGCAAATGGCCGGCGACGACGAAGGTGAAGGCCTGCTGCGCGAGCGTCTGGCAAACCGCGCGACTCTTGTCCTGGGTCCGTCCGGCGTCGGCAAGAGCACCCTCGTCAATCGCCTGATTCCGCAGGCGCAGGCCGAAACCGGCGAGATCTCGCGCGCGCTCAACTCGGGCCGCCACACGACCACCAGCACCACCTGGTACTGGACTGACAGCCAGCGCCACACCGCGCTGATCGACTCACCCGGCTTCCAGGAGTTTGGTCTGGCCCATATCGAGCCCGAGCAGCTGCCCCGGCTGATGCCGGACCTGCGCGAACATCTGGGTAGCTGCCGCTTTTACAACTGCACGCACCGTCAGGAGCCGGGCTGCTCGTTGCGTGCCGCCGTGGCCGACGAATCGCACCCCGATGCGCCGGTCAGCGCCAACCGCTACCGCTTGTATGGCGAGATCTACGAGCAGCTGGTCCGCCAGCGCTCGTCCTACTGAGGCCCGGCCCTTTCAGGACCAGACCCGCCAGCCCGCCAGGGTGGCCAGCAGCAAAAACAACATCCACAGCACCACGCTGCGCCAGACCAGCCCCACCGCGCTGGCCAGATGGCCGATCTGGGGCTCGGCACGCCCCTGGCTCGCGATGCCGTCCTCGTCGGGCGCATCGGCGGCACCAAGCCGCACGTTGATGGCGCCGGCGGTCGCCGCCAGCACGATGCCGTCACCGCCAGGCGCGTACCGCGCCGCATCGCTGCGCCAGCTCGCCACGGCCTCCTCGAAGTTGCCCACAATCGCAAAGGCCAGTGCCGTCATGCGAGCGGGCACGTAATCAACGACATGCCACGCCCGCTGGGCCACGCTGCCCAGCACGCTGTGAGCATGCCCGCCTTCACTGCGCTTCCATCGTCCGGCCACATACTCCGCCAGGCGGTACACCACCGCACCGGCCGGACCCAGCCCGAGGAACCAGCAGACGAAGAACGCCAGCAGCACGCCGAAGACATGCCGGTGGGCCGACAGCACGCTGTGCTCGATCACGTGGCGCAGCAGTTCGGTACGCGGCAGCGTGGTCGCGTCGACACGCAACCACTGTGCGAGATACTGCCGTGCGGCAGCCTCGTCTCCGGTTTCCATGGCCTGGCGGATCGCGGTGAAATGATGACTGAACTGGCGGAAGCCCAGGGTCAGGTAGAGCACAAGCACCAGCCACGCCAGCGCCAGCAGCAGGCTCAGGTGGGCCAGCCAGGCATGCACGACCGCCACCACGACGCTAGGCAGCACCACCGCGGCCGTCCACGCCACCCAGGCAGGCGCCGCTTCGCCGGTGTCCAGATGGCGCCCGGTCGAGCGCGCCCAGGAGCGCATCAGCGCGTGCGCCGGGTTGTCATAGCTCACGGGCCGCACCTGCTCCAGCAGCAAGGCCATCAAAACCGCAAAAAAGCTCATGGCCCGATGATAGCGGGCCATGGTGCCAAACCCGTCACGCCGACAGGAATCGGTACAGATTGCGCAGCATGCCGGCCGTCGCCCCCCAGATGAAGCGTTCGACCGGGCCATCGTTGTACGGCATCGAATACCAGCGGCGTTCCTGACCGTTCATCTGCATCGCGTGCAGGCGGTGATGGGCCGGATCCATGAGGTAGTCCAGCGGCACCTCGAACACATCGGCGACCTCGAACGGATTGGGCCTCAGTTCGAACACGGGTTCGACCAGAGCGACCACCGGTGTCACATGAAATGCCGTGCCCGTGACGTACTCGGGCAGGATGCCGATGACCTCGACCAGCGCAGGATCGAGGCCGATCTCCTCGCGCGCCTCGCGCAGCGCCGCCGGGATGACGCCGCCGTCCTCCGGATCGACCCGCCCCCCGGGCAGGGCCACCTGTCCCGAGTGCGTGGACAGGTGCTCCGTGCGCTGCGTCAGGATGAGCGAAGGGCGCTCACGCATGACCACGGGCATCAGTACGGCGGCCTGCGCCGGTGTGCGGTCGGTGAAGCGCGGCTCGCTGCGCAACTCTGGCGCCCACGGCGGCGGATTGGCAAAACGCTGCCTGAGCGCGTGCGCTGTCAGCAACCTGGGATCCACCGCGCTGCACTGCGCCGCATCGCCCTCCTGAGCGACCAGGGGCACAAGACGTGGATCGAAGCTGGGCAGGACGCGGCTCATGACAGCAAGAATACAGGGACATGAAAAAGCCGCTCCGAGGAGCGGCTTTTTGGATGAAGCCGACGGCAAGCGCCGGCTTCGGGGGAAAGCACAGTGCTCAGGCGCCCAGCTTTTCCTTGATGCGGGCCGACTTACCGCTACGCTGACGCAGGTAGTACAGCTTGGCACGGCGGACGTCACCACGGCGCTTGACTTCGATCTTGGCGATCAGCGGGCTGTACAGCGGGAAGGTACGCTCCACGCCTTCACCGTTGGAGATCTTGCGGACGATGAAGCTGGAGTTCAGGCCACGGTTGCGACGGGCGATCACGACGCCTTCGTAGGCCTGCACGCGCTTGCGGGTGCCTTCGATGACGTTCACGCTGACGATCACGGTGTCGCCAGGGGCAAACTCGGGGATGCTCTTGTTCAGGCGAGCGATTTCTTCCTGCTCAAGGGTCTGGATGAGGTTCATGGTTTCCTTCATGCCGATCATGGCCGCGCTGCCCCGACATGGGGTGGATAGGAGCCGCGACTACCCCACGGAAAACCCGTGGCGGTTTCGGCCGCGGCAGCCGGCCAGAGGATCGAAAAGCCTTGGATTATAACAACCTTTGCTCCCGCAGATAAGCCTTGTCGGCCGCATCGAGCCGGCCTTCCGCCAGCGCCTTCTCCAGCAGGTCGGGCCGCAGGCGCGCCGTGAGCGACAGGCTCTGCTCGCGCCGGTAGCGATGGATGTGCGCGTGGTTGCCGCCCAGCAGCACCTCGGGCACCGCCATGGGGCCTTCCGGCCCCTGCCAGACCTCCGGGCGCGTGTGATGCGGACTGTCCAGCAGGCCGTCCAGCGCGGGATTGAAACTGTCTTGCTGATGGCTGCCCTCGTCGCCCAGCACGCCGGGCATCAGGCGCGCCACCGCATCGAGCAGCGCCATCGCCGCAACTTCCCCACCCGAGAGCACGAAGTCGCCGAGACTGATCTGCCGGTCGACGCAGGCATCGATGAAGCGCTGATCGATGCCCTCGTAGCGCCCGCAAACCAGGATTGCGCCGGTACTGTCGCGCCACTGCTGGACCGACGCATGATCCAGACGCTCGCCGATGGGGGAGAAGAGCACCACCGGTGCGCGCGCGTCCTCGGGCTCCTGGCGGTCGGTGCGAATGGCCTGCAGGCACCGCCACAGCGGCTCTGCCATCATCACCATCCCGGGGCCACCACCAAAGGGCCGGTCATCGACACGGCGGTAGTTGCCCTCGGCCCAGTCGCGCGGATTCCACAGGCGCACGTCAACCTGGCCGCCTTCGAACGCGCGGCGGTTCATGCCGCACCTCAGAAAGGGCTCGAACAGCTCGGGAGACAGGGTGACGACGTCAAAGCGCATGGGGGTATTGTCACACCCCATGACCGGTCGGGCACCGCGGTGGCCAGCAGAGCGCCGGCTCAGTAGTCTTTGTGCCAGTCGGCCGTGATCCGGCGGCCCGCCAGATCGCCCTCGTCGATGTACGCATCCCCGAAGGGGATCATCCGCTCGGCCTTGCGCTCGCGCCCGTCCACGGTTTCGGTGTAGCCGAGCACGAGCACGGCGTGCGGCCCGGTGGGCATGAGGTCCTGCACCACGCCCAGGTGCTCGCCCTCGCGGTTGAGCACGGACAGGCCGATGAGATCCACCCAGTAGTAC
>JAEZLX010000229.1 GCA_023415035.1 Pseudomonadota bacterium
CCGTCGAGCTGCTGCAGGTTGTCCCGGCCCGCGCCCCGCACTTCCAGCCCGTCCACCTCCGCGACCGGCGCCGGCGCACCCACCTCCAAGGGAGATGGGGCGATGCCGGACGACGATTTGGGCTTGCCGTATGAGGATCCCGGCATCGCCCCGTCCTCCGTTGCGGAAGCGGACGCCAGGACAGGCCGCCGCGCCTGCAGCGGGTGCTTCATCGCATGCAGCAGGTAGCGCCCCGTCAGCGACTCCTGCGCTGCCGCCAGGTCGTCCACCGTGCCCTGCGCCACCACGCGGCCGCCGCGCTTGCCCGCGCTCGGACCGATGTCGATGATGTGGTCGGCGCGGCGGATCGTGTCCTCGTCGTGCTCCACGACCACCAGCGTGTTGCCCATGTCGCCGAGCTTGTGCAGCGCGTCCAGCAGGATCTGGTTGTCGCGCGGGTGCAGGCCGATGGTCGGTTCGTCGAGCACGTAGCACACACCCTGCAGGTTGCTGCCCAGCTGTGCCGCCAGCCGGATGCGCTGCGCCTCGCCGCCAGAGAGGGTTGGCGCACCGCGGTCCAGCGTCAGGTAGCCCAGGCCCACCTCTTCGAGAAAGGCCAGCCGGCTTTCGATTTCGGGCAGCAGGTCACGCGCGATGTCGGCCTCGCGCCTGGACAATGGCCCCCACGCTCCGCCGCCGACGCGGGTCGCAGCCCCCCGGGGGGACGGATCCGGCCCGGGACGGCCCGAGGCCGGATCGCCACCTGCATCACCTGCACCCATCAGGTTGCGCACCCACTGCCGGACATCGCTCACCGAGAGCCGGGCGATGTCGGTGATCGACACGCCGCTGAAACGCACCGCCCGCGCCTGCGCGTTCAGACGCGTGCCCTCGCAGGTGGGACATGCCTCGTCCACCAGACCTTCCACCTCAGGTTCGGCAAAGCTCTGCTCGCGACCGCGCTGGTCGTCGTCGTGCACCGAGTCGTCCAGCGCCTTGCGCTGCTCGCGCGTGAGCTTCACGCCCGTGCCCACGCAGTCCGGACACCATCCATGCTTGCTGTTGTAGGAAAACAGGCGCGGATCAAGCTCCGGGTAGCTGGTGCCGCACACCGGGCAGGCCCGCGTGGTGGAAAACACCTCCAGCTTGCCCAGACCCCGCGTCGTCTGCCCGCCGGCCAAGGCCTGCGCCAGCCCGTCCAGCGGGGCCAGCACGTGCACGGTGCCCTTGCCGATCTCCAGCGCCTTGGCCAGCTGGCTGCGCAGCCAGTGCTCGTTGGCCGGATCGACCACGCCGTCGGCCACAGGCAACTCGATGGTGTGTTCCTTGAAGCGGTCGATGCGCGGGAAGTCGCTGGTCGGCAAAAACTCGCCATCCACGCGCAGGTGCGTGTAGCCGCGTGGTCGCGCCCAGTCGGCCAGTTCGGTATAGACGCCCTTGCGGTTGACCACCAGCGGCGCCAGCAGGCCGATGTGGGTGCCGCGGTAGCGCGTGAGGATGGCGGCGGCGATGCTCTCGGGGCTCTGCGGCATCACGGCCGCGCCGTCGTGCATGCAGTGCTGCGTGCCCAGCTTCACGTAGAGCAGCCGCAGGAAATGCCAGACCTCGGTGGTGGTGCCAACGGTGGATTTGCGGCCGCCGCGGCTCAGGCGCTGCTCGATGGCCACGGTGGGCGGGATGCCGTACACCGCATCGACCTCGGGCCGGCCCGCGGGTTGCACGATGGAGCGAGCGTAGGCGTTGAGGCTTTCGAGGTAGCGGCGCTGGCCTTCATTGAACAGGATGTCGAAGGCCAGCGTGGATTTGCCCGAGCCGCTGACACCGGAAATGACGTTGAACTTGCCGCGCGGGATGTCGACGCTGAGGTTCTTGAGGTTGTGCTCCTTGGCGTTGACGATTCTGATCGCGTTTTTATGGGCAGGCGCTGCCAAGGGGCGGGGGGCGCCGGGCTCCTCATACGCTCTCGCCAAATCGTCGTCCGGCAGCCCCCCATCCCCGGCAGCGAGCATCCAAGACAAAGCCCCAGACTCCCGCGCCACCAAAGACTCCCCCATCGCCTCCGCGTAGTCGCGCAGCGCCTGCGCCGTGTGGCTCGTCGGATGCTTGCGCACTTCCTCGGGTGGCCCCTCGGCAACAATCAGGCCTCCGCCCGATCCGCCCTCCGGCCCCAGGTCGATCAGCCAATCGGCGCTGCGGATCACGTCGAGGTTGTGCTCGATCACCACCAGCGAGTGCCCCGCCTCCAGCAGCTTGCGCAATGAACGCATCAGCTTGGCGATGTCATCGAAATGCAGGCCCGTGGTCGGCTCGTCGAACAGGAACAGCGTGCCCTTGCGCGCCAGCGGTTGTTTGCGAGACCCCCTGGTGGCGCTGGCGGCCGCCTCGGCCAGGAAGCCGGCCAGCTTGAGCCGCTGCGCCTCGCCGCCGGACAGCGTGGGCACCGGCTGACCCAGGCGCACGTACTCCAGACCCACGTCCACGATGGGCTGCAGGGCGCGGATCACCTCGCGGTCGGCCTTGAACAGTT
>JAEZLX010000054.1 GCA_023415035.1 Pseudomonadota bacterium
TCGGCGACCTGACGATCGCCGAATGGAGCCACAACGGAATCCACGTGATAATCCGGATTCATTCCGTGAATATGGCCGCATGGACCTCGGCAACGTCGATCTGAATCTGCTGGTGGTGTTCGACCGCCTGATGCGCGAGCGCAGCGTCTCGCGCTGCGCGGCCGGTCTGGGCCTGAGCCAGCCCGCGACCAGCAATGCGTTGCGACGCCTGCGCACGCTGCTGGGCGACGAACTGTTCCTGCGCACGCCCGCCGGCATGTCCCCCACGCCCTATGCCCTGCAACTGGCCGCACCGGTGGCGCAGGCACTTGGGACGCTGCACGGCGCGCTTAACGTGCGCGCCTCCTTCGACCCGGCCTGCAGCGACCGCCGGTTCACCGTCGCCATGACCGATGTCGGCGAGGCCTATTTCCTGCCGGTGCTCATGGGCCTGCTCGCCCGCGAGGCACCGGGCGCGACACTGCGCTGCGTCACCGTGACCGAGCCCGGCCTGCGCGAAGCTATGGCCACGGGCCGTGTGGACCTCGCCCTGGGTTCCCTGCCCTCCCTGCAGGCCGGCTTCTACCAGCAGGCCCTGTTCCGCCAGCGCTACGTGCTGTTGATGCGGCAGGGCCATCCGCTTGCGAATACCCGCCAGATCACCGCCGCGCTGTTCCGGCAGGCGCAGCACGTGCTGGTCGAGTCCACAGGCACCGCTCACCAGCGCGTGGAAGAAACCCTGGCGCGACTTGGCGTCCGGCGCGCGGTCTGCCTGACCGTGCCCCACTACGTGGCGCTGGGCCACGTGCTGGCCGGCACCGATCTGGTGGCCACCGTTCCCGAGCGCTTTGCCGACCGCGTCACCGGGCCGCTGCAGCTGGTCAGCCGGCCACTGACGCTGCGGCTGCCCACCAGCACCATCTGCCAGTACTGGCACGCCCACCTGCACCGCGACCCCGGCCACCGGTGGTTCCGGGAGCTGCTCGCCAGCCACTTTGGCCAACCCGATCAGCCGGAGCGGGGGATGTAGGCGACGTGCACACCGTGCGGAATCGCACACGGATGCGCAGCTTGCGCATCCGTTCAGGTTTCGTAACAACTTTCGCGCACGCCGGCCAGGCAAAGCGTCCGAACTTCCCTCACAATTCGCGACCAACCGTCACCGCCAGATCGTCACCGTGTTCGAAATTCTCACCCGCCTCGGCTTCGCCCTCGTCCTGTCCATCGGACTGGCCCTGATGTTCGCCTGGGGGTGGGATCATTCCGACAGCCCGGCCGCACAGGGCGCCCCGATGGCCAGCAGCACCCTGGTCGAGGGCGTCACAGCCGCCGACGCCCTCCACTGACGGCGCAACGTCCAGCCGCCCGGTCTCAGCCGGTGATGCCGATGCCCCTGGCCAGGCCCACCGCCGCCAGCGGGATCAGCAGCATCAGGTGCGCCTCGATCATCACCAGCCGGCGGGTGCTGCGCACCTCGGCCTCCGGCGGCAATGCGCCGGTCTGACGCAGCGTCCGGCGCCAGCGCAGGAAGCGCACGGTGGGTCCGATTGACAGCAGCCCGATCACCACAAACAGCGTCAGCTTGATGTGCAGCGCCGGCTGCACCCAGTACCAGGCCGTGCCCTTCATGCCCCACCAGGTGCGCGCCAGCCCGGTCAGCAGCACCAGCACGGCCGACAGGCCATAGATCAGGTCCACGCGCGCCAGGCGTTCGACCACGGCCGGATTGATCCACTCCTGGCGGCACAGCGCCGCCTCGCTGGAGAGGAACCCCACCATCGAAAGAATGGCGATGAAATGGACATAGGCCAGCAAGGCTTCGATGGTCATCCGATTCTCCTTGTGCGCCTTCATCGGCTGCGCCCCATTGTGCCGCGCCCCACGGGCCCTGGCCACTTTGAGACAATCCTCCCATGCTCCGCTTCGAACTGCTCAAGACCGAAGGCCATGCGCGCCGCGGCCGGCTCACGCTCAACCATGGCGTGGTCGAGACTCCCATCTTCATGCCCGTGGGCACCTACGGCACCGTCAAGGGCGTGATGCCCGCAAGCCTGCAGGACATGGGCGCCCAGATCATCCTGGGCAACACCTTTCACCTGTGGATGCGCCCGGGCCTGGACATCATGAAGGGCTTTGGCGGCCTGCACGGCTTCGAGCAGTGGCACAAACCCATCCTCACCGACTCCGGGGGCTTCCAGGTCTGGAGCCTGGGCGAGATGCGTAAGATCACCGAGGAGGGCGTGCACTTCGCCTCACCCGTCAACGGCGACAAGCTGTTCATGTCGCCCGAGGTGAGCATGCAGATCCAGACCATCCTCAACTCCGACATCGTAATGCAGCTGGACGAATGCACGCCCTACTGGCAGGGCGCCAAGGGCGGCGGCCACATCACGACCGAAGCCGAGGCCCGGCAAAGCATGGAACTGAGCCGCCGCTGGGCCGTCCGATCCAAGGCCGAGTTCGAGCGCCTGGGCAACCCCAACGCCCTCTTCGGCATCGTGCAGGGCGGCATGTTCGAGCACCTGCGGCAGGAATCGCTGGAGGCGCTGGTGGAGATGGACTTCCCCGGCTACGCCATCGGCGGCGTCAGCGTGGGCGAGCCCAAGGACGAAATGCTGCGCATCATGGCGCACACCCCGCACCGGCTGCCGGCCCACAAGCCACGCTACCTCATGGGCGTGGGCACACCCGAGGACCTGGTGGAGGGCGTGGCCTGCGGCGTGGACATGTTCGACTGCGTCATGCCCACGCGCAATGCGCGCAACGGCCACCTGTTCACGCGCTACGGCGACCTGAAGATCCGCAACGCACGCCACAAGAACGACCATCGTCCCCTGGACGAGACCTGCACCTGTTACGCCTGCGCCGGGCGCCAGGGCGTGTCCTGGGCCGATGGCGGGCGTGACGGTTTCAGCCGCGCCTACCTGCACCACCTCGACCGATGCGGCGAGATGCTCGGCCCCATGCTGGCCAGCATCCACAACCTGCACTACTACCTGAACCTGATGCAGGAAGTGCGCAACGCCCTGGACGCCGGCGAATTCGCCGCCTTCCGCGCCCGCTTCAAGGCCGACCGCGCCCGCGGCGTGTGAGCGACAAACCCGACACCATGACCACCGACAACACCCCTTCGAAAGCCAGCCGGCGCCCGCGTCGGCCCCAGACTCCGCGCCAGAACCAGCAGCCGACCCGCCAACACCCCGTGCTGGCGCGCCTGGCCGAACTGCACCCGCGCCTCTTTGGCGAATCGCCCCTGCCGCTCAAGCGCGGCATCTACCAGGACCTGCTGGATGCCCATGGCGACGCGCTGGACAAGGACGGCCTGAAGGCCGCCCTGGCCCTGCACACGCGCTCCACGCGCTACCTGAGCGCCATCGCCAGCGGCGCGCAACGCCACGACCTGGACGGCCAGCCGGTGGAAGCCGTGGCCCCCGAGCACGTTCACCACGCCCTGGTCGAGGTGTTCCGCCGCCGCCAGCAGCGCAGCGCCGACAACCTGCGCCCCAAGCTGCTGCGGCGCATCGCCCAGGCATTCGAGGCCTCGGGCCTGAGCCGGGAGGCCTATGTGGAAAAAGTGCTGGGCCGCGACGAGACGATCAATGCGCTCACGCTGGAAGCGCTGGCCGAAGCCGCCGGCCGCGCCGCCCGTGCGGAAGCTCTGCGACGCGCCTTCGCCGCCAGCGGCATGAGCGTCGAGGACTTTGCCGGCAGCTACGGCCTGCCCATTGACGAGGTGCGGCGCGCCCTGGCCTGACACAGGCGACAACGGCGAAGGCCAACTTCGCCGCACAATGCGCGGGTGACGACGACGCCTGCCCCCGACTCCTCCGCCACCCCTGCCCGCGTGCTGCCGGTGCTGGTCATCGCGCAGTTCGCCGGCACATCGCTGTGGTTCGCGATCAACGCCGTCATGCCCGACCTGCAGCGCGCCTTCGGCTGGCCGGCCACCGCGGTGGGCACCCTCACCTCCACGCTGCAGAGCGGCTTCATCGCCGGCACACTGTTCTTCGCGCTGCTGGCCATCGCCGATCGTTTCCCTGCCCGGGCCGTGTTCCTCGTCTGCGCACTGGCCGGCGCCGCGTGCACGGTTGGCGCCTGGGCCACCATCTCCCACTATGGCTCCCTGCTGGCCTGGCGCTTTGCCACCGGCTTCTTCCTGGCCGGCATCTACCCGGTGGGCATGAAGATCGCATCGCAGTGGTTCCCGCGCGGGCTGGGGCCCGCCCTGGGCATGCTGATCGGTGCGCTGATCCTGGGTTCGGCCTGCTCCCATGCGCTGCGCGCCCTCGGCGGTGACACGCTGCCCTGGCAGTCGCTCATGCTCGGCGTGGCGGCTCTGGCGGCAGCCGGTGGCATCCTGCTGTACGCCGCACTGCCCGAGCCACCGCTCGCCGTCGCCCGTGTCAGCACGCTGCAGTGGCGGGCGCTGGCCACCATCGGCACCGACGCGCGCGTGCGCAGTTCGGTGCTGGGCTACTTCGGCCACATGTGGGAGCTCTACACCATGTGGGTGCTGGTGCCCATCATTCTGGCCACCCGGCTGGACGGCCTGAGCCTCTCGTGGACGGCATTCGCGGTGCTCGGCGGCGGTGCCATCGGCTGCGTGGCGGGCGGCGTCCTGGCGCCGCGCTGGGGCAGCGCCCGCGTGGCCGGCACGCAGCTGGCCATCAGCGGCCTGTGCTGCCTGCTGGCGCCCTGGCTCATCCAGGCGCCCGACACCCTGTTCTTCGCCTGGCTGCTGATTTGGGGCATCACCGTCTCGGGCGATTCGCCCCAGTTCTCGGCCCTCACGGCCCGCAACGCGCCCCCGCACGCCGTCGGCAGCGTGCTCACCCTCACCAACAGCATCGGCTTTGCCATCAGCAGCCTCAGCATCGTGCTGTTCGTGCAGCTGAGCGAGCACGTGCCGCTGGGCTGGCTGCTCATGGGCCTGGCCCTTGGCCCGGCGCTGGGGCTGTGGGCGCTGCGTCCGCTGTGGCGCGAGCGCGCCTGACCGCGCTCAGTCTCGCGCGGCCGCGGCCGTGCCGCACGAGTAGCAGTAGCGCGCAAAAGCACTCTTGCGGGTCTGACAGCTGCCGCAACGGTCGAACAGGCACAGGCCGCAGTGCGGACAGAAGTCGGTCTTGCCATCCTTGAGATCCACCGCACGCTCGCAACCAGGGCATACGTTCTTGGCCAGCCGCGCTTGCGCCAGATCGTAGTCGAGCGACTTGCGCCGCTGGTCATCCGGCTGCTGCTCGGCCTGTTTCTGTCGCTCCAGGTAGCGCTGCAGGGCACCGATGGCGTACCGGCCGCCGATGACGGTGAGCACGATGCCCACGGCATAGCGCACGTACCCGCCATAACTGGGCAGATAGGGCACCAGCTCCACGAAGAAAGTGAGCAGCGCGAAGATGATGAAGCCCCACACGAAGGGCCAGTAGTTGCC
>JAEZLX010000140.1 GCA_023415035.1 Pseudomonadota bacterium
GATGACCTTGCTGCTGGGCTCGCTGGCCCTGATGGTTCATTTCTGGGACACGCCCTTGCGCATCACCGTCGCCTGGTCCGTCGCGGGCGGCTGGCTGGCGCTCAGCCTGGTGCTGGCCGGACTGCTCGTCTTGCTCGTGCGCCGCGCGCCGGCAGCCTTCGCCCTGTCGCGCGAGGAGTTCAGCAGGGACTGGGCCCTGATCAAGGAGTCGCTGTGAAACGCGCCGACGAATTGCGCAAGCTCGAACTGCAGGTCCGCATCCGGATGCGGCGCGAGCGCTGGCGCGCCCGGCTGTCCGGCGGCGTGCCCGCCGGCGGGGAGGTCCCGCTTCCTCCGAACACCTTCCCCCGCAGCCAGACGTTGCGCATGGTCCTTGCGCACCCCGGGGTGGCGGCAGGGGCGTTCGCGGCAGCGGCCATCCTTGGCCCTTCGCGACTCGTTCGCTGGGCGGCCATGTTGCTGCCACTGCTGCGCAGGTAACCGCGCGTTGCGCGGCCGTCTCAGCGGGGGCAGGCCGACTTGATGGCCGAGGCGGCCTCACGCACCAGTGCCGGGCCGCGGTAGATCAGACCGGTGTAAATCTGCACCAGATCGGCGCCGGCTTTGATCTTGCTGACGGCATCGGCCGCACTCATCACGCCGCCGACGCCGATGATCGGAAAACTCGGGCCCAGCGCGGTGCGCAACGCGCGAATCACGCGGTTGCTGGCTTCGAGCACGGGCGCGCCCGAAAGCCCGCCGGCTTCCTCGGCATGCGGCAAGCCGCGCACGGCATCGCGGCTGAGGGTGGTGTTGGTGGCGATCACGCCGAGGTTGCCGGTCGCAGTGCCATCGGCATCCGTGCCATAGCGGCGCAGGGTCTCGGCGATCACGGCGATCTGGCTGTCGTGCAGATCCGGCGCGATCTTGAGGAACACGGGAATGCGGCGGCTGGTGCGCTGGGCCAGCTGCTCGCGTCGCTCACTGACCGCATGGAGCAGCGCATCGAGCGCTTCGTCGCTTTGCAGGCTGCGCAGATTCTTGGTGTTGGGGCTGGAGATGTTGACCGTGACGTAGTCGGCGTGCGGGTACACCGCCTCCAGGCAGGTCAGGTAATCGCTGGTGGCGTTCTCGATCGGCGTGCTGGCGTTCTTGCCGATGTTCAGACCAAGGCGCATGCCCTGGCCATCTGCCTTGCGGCTGCGCGAGCACTGGACATTGGCCAGGAATGCCTCCAGTCCCTCGTTGTTGAACCCGAGCCGGTTGATCAGGGCATTCGCGGCCGGCAGGCGGAACATGCGGGGCCTGGGGTTGCCCGGCTGTCCCTTGGGCGTGACCGTGCCCACCTCCACGAAACCGAAGCCCATCGCGGCCAGACCGTCGATGCAGCGGGCGTTCTTGTCCAGGCCAGCGGCCAGACCGACCCGGTTGGGAAAACGCACACCGGCCACCGTGACCGGATCATCGATGCGCGACTCGCTCCACAGGCAGGCCATGGGCGAGTTCTGGAAGCGTGCAAGGGCATCGAGCGTGCGCTCGTGCGCGGCTTCGGGATCCATGCCGAAGAGAAACGGTCGGGCAAGGGCGTAAGGCAGAAGGGACATGGACGGGGAGGGAGATAATGGACGGATTCGTGCAAACCCCTGATTGTCTCAAATGACCCAAGACGAACTGAAAACCCTTGTGGGCCAGGCGGCCGTCGACTACGTGGTGCCCGGCGAGATCGTGGGCGTGGGCACCGGCTCTACCGTCAACAAGTTCATCGACGCACTGGCGGTGATCAAGGACCGCATTCCGGGGGCCGTCTCCAGTTCCGAAGCCTCGACCCAGCGGCTCAAGGCGCTGGGCATTCCGGTTTTCGAGGCCAGCGAAGTCGGGGAGCTCGCCGTCTACATTGATGGTGCCGACGAGATCGATGGCCGCGGCTATATGGTCAAGGGTGGCGGCGCGGCGCTGACCCGCGAGAAGATCGTGGCGGCCCAGTCGCGCAAGTTCGTGTGCATCGCCGACGAGAGCAAGCTGGTGTCCACCCTGGGCGCGTTCCCGCTGCCGGTGGAGGTCATTCCGATGGCCACGGGGCGACTGGTGCGCCAGTTCGCGGCATTGGGTGGTCAGGCCAAGGTGCGACTCAAGGACGGCAAGCCGCTGGTGACGGACAACGGGCAGAACATCCTGGACGTGACGGGGCTGGTCATCGATGACCCGCTGACGTTCGAGAGCACGGTCAATCAGTGGCCGGGCGTGGTCACCGTGGGTGTATTCGCTCACCAGAAGGCTGACGTGTGCCTGCTCGGTACTGCCAGCGGCGTGCGCATGCTGACGTTCTGAGGCGTCAGAACCGGATGCCGGCCGGATTGGTATCGGTCGGCGTCACAGGCACCTCGTTTTCGGCCGGCGAAGCCTCCGCGGCTTCCTCTGTGGCGGCAGGGCTTGCGCTGGCCTGCGCCGCCGGCGCGACCAGCGGCGAGGCGGCCGGGCGGCGATAGCCGGGTGGCAGCGCCGACTTCGCCGGATAGCCGGCGGCATCCAGGTAACCCCCCCACTCGCTGCCCGAATAGCCCTTGATGCGCTGACCTCCGATCGTCAGCAGGGGCAGGGTGCCATCACCACCGACCCGCTTGAGCGCGGCCAGATCTTCTTCGGTGTTGCCGAGGGTTTTTTCGCTGAAGGGAATCCCACGGGCCTCGAGCATGCGCCGGCCGCTGTCACAGGGCGCGCAATCCTGGCCGGTGTAGAGCACGACCGGGTAGCGGTTGGCGATCTGCTGCAGTTCGTAGGGAAGGCGGCTGCCCTGGGCCGCGCTGGCGCCGCGCTGGCCACCTGCCGTGGCGGCGGGGGCAGGGCTGGCGGCCGGCGGCTGGTCCGAAAAGGTCACGCGTCCGTCCGGCCCGACGATTCGGTACACCCCTTGCGCTGAAGCGGCGGATGCCGCGAAACCCAGCAAGGACAGGACGAGCAGTTGGCGCATGACTTCCCTCGGTAAGTGTTGGATGTTGGCTGACAGAGTGCAAGTATGGCCGATCAGGCCATGCCCTGGTGTCGCAGCAGCGCGTCAATGCTGGGCTCGCGGCCGCGGAAGGCCTTGAACGATTCCATGGCCGGCCGGCTGCCACCCGCTTCCAGGATGGACTGGCGATAGCGCCGTCCGATGGTCACGTCGAGCGTGCTGCCGCCACCGGTCTGGGCCGCCTCCTCGAAGGCGGCATAGGCATCGGCGGAAAGCACCTCTGCCCATTTGTAGCTGTAGTAGCCGGCGCTGTAGCCGCCGGCAAAAATGTGGCTGAAGGTGTGCGCCGTGCGGCTGTAGGCCGGGGACGTGAGCACCGCGACCTCGTCGCGCACCTGCGACAGCAGCGCCAGGATGCCTTCACCCGTGGTGACCGGTTCGGCCTGGCTGTGCAGCAGCATGTCGAAGAGTGCGAACTCCACCTGACGCAGGGTTTGAAGGCCGCTTTGGTAGTTCTTGGCGGCGAGCATCTTGTCGAACAGTTCGCGCGGCAGCGGCTCACCCGTGTCCACGTGGGCGGTCATGTGCCGGAGCACATCCCATTCCCAACAGAAGTTCTCCATGAACTGGCTCGGCAGCTCCACCGCGTCCCACTCGACGCCGCTGATGCCCGAGACATCACGCTCGTTGACCTGGGTGAGCATGTGGTGCAGGCCGTGTCCGAATTCGTGGAACAGGGTGATCACGTCGTCATGCGTGAGGAGCGGGGGCTTGCCGCCCACCCCTTCGGCGAAGTTGCACACCAGGTGCGCCACCGGCGTCTGCAGCGTGCCGGTGTCGGGACGCAGCCAGCGGCCACGCACGTCGTCCATCCAGGCTCCGCCGCGCTTGCCGGTGCGGGCCGAGGGGTCGAGATAGAACTGTCCGACCAGCTGCGTGCCGCGCTCGATGCGGTAGAACTCGACCGAGGGGTGCCAGACCGGTGCCTCGTCGCGGTGGATCGACACCTCGAACAGCGTTTCGACAATGTGGAACAGGCCGGCGAGCACCTTGGGGGCCGTGAAGTAGGGTTTGACCTCCTGCTCGCTGAAGGCATAGCGTGCCTCCTTGAGCTTTTCGCCGATGTAGGGCCAGTCCCAGGGCTGCGGATCGCTCAGGCCAAGGTGTTCGGCCGCGAAGGTCCGCAGGTCGTTCAGGTCCTTTTCCGCGAACGGGCGCGCCTTGGCGGCCAGGTCGCGCAGGAAGGCGATCACCTGCTCGGGCGAATCGGCCATCTTGGGCACCAGCGAGACATCGGCATAGTACCGATAGCCCAGCAGGCGGGCTTCCTCGTGGCGCAACGCCAGCAGCTCGCCCATGATGGCGGTGTTGTCGAACCTGGCGCCGTCGCCTTCGGCCTGGTCGCTGGCGCGGGTCACATAGGCACGGTAGAGCTTCTGGCGCAATGTGCTGCTGTCGGCGAACTGCATCACCGGCAGGTAGCAGGGCATCTTGAGCGTGAGCTTGTGGCCGGCCTTGCCGTCGGCCCTGGCGGCTGCGGCGGTGGCTTCCAGCACGTCGGTGGGGACGCCCGCCAGCTCGTCACGGTCCACGAACAGCGCAAAGGCGTCGGTGGCGTCGAGTGTGTTTTCGCTGAACTTCTGGGCCAGTTCGGCCTGGCGTTCCTGAATCTGCGCGAAACGTTCCTTGTCGGCGCCCTGCAGCTCGGCGCCTCCGAGCACGAAGCCGCGCAGGGCGTTCTCGCGCGCACGGCGCTGCTCGTCGTTCAGCGTGGCCGGGTCCATGGCCTTGTACCTGGCATACAGGCGCTCGTCGGCCCCCAGGCATGTCCAGAACTCGGTGACCTTGGGCAGCGCCTCGTTGTAGGCGGCGCGCAGCTCTGGCGTATCGGCCACGCCGTTGAGGTGGCTGACAACACCCCAGGCCAGTCCCAGCCGCTCGGTTGCGACATCCAGCGTGCGGGCCACCTCATCCCAGCGCGAGGGGAAGTCCGGCGCGGCAACCGTCTCCAGCGCTGCCGAGGCGGCTTCGAGCAGGCTGTCGATCGCGGGCACCACGTGTTCGGGCCGGATGGCGTCGAACCGGGGCAGGCCGCTGAAGTCGAGCAGGGGATTGGTCGTGAGGTCGGAGACGGAGGAGGGGGCAGCTGCGTTCATGTCGAATCAGATGGGGCGTCTTGGCCGGGGTTTCAATGGCTGCCTGGTGGTCGCTCAGTTGCCGGCGGCTTTCTTGACGCTCTTCTTGAAGGTCTTGGCACGCTTGATCTGGCCGCCCGGCGTCAGGCGCTGGTTGCCCAGCACCTTGACCACCTTGATCTCGGGCTTCTGGCCGCCGCGCTTGCTGAACTTGAGTACCTTGACCTCGCGAGGGCCGGGCTTGCGGTCCTCGTCGAGGGGCCTGGCCTTCTCCGGCTTGGGCCGCCAGAGCACGAGAAGCTTGCCGATGTGCTGGATGGGGGCGGCGTCGAGTTCGTCGGCCAGCGTCTGCAGCATGGCCTCGCGCGCGGTGCGGTCATCGCTGAGCACGCGCACCTTGATCAGTCCATGGGCCTTGAGGGCGGCATCGACTTCCTTGCGCACGGAGGGGGTCAGGCCATCGGCGCCGATCATCACGACCGGATCAAGATGGTGGGCTTCGGCGCGGTAATCCTTGCGCTGGGCGGGGGTAAGGTGGATCTGGGGCATGGGACAATTATCGTTTAACCCTGCGATTTGCGCCGCAACGCTTACAAGCATCCACGCCATGGGCATCAAGGTCCGCACCCAGAGCAAGAAGGTCAACAAGGCCTGGCTGAACCAGCACGTCACCGACCCTTACGTCCGTCAGGCACAGAAGGACGGCTACCGCGCCCGCGCGGCCTACAAGCTCAAGGAGATCGACGAGCAGCTCGGCCTGATCCGCCCCGGCATGTGCGTGGTCGACCTGGGCTCGGCGCCGGGTGCCTGGAGCCAGTACGTTCGGCGGCGGCTCAGCCCGTCGGGCGCCGCGGCAGGCGCTCTGCAGGGCAGCATCATCGCGCTGGACCTGCTGCCCATGGAGCCTGTCGAGGACGTGCATTTCATCCAGGGCGACTTCCGCGAGGATGCCGTGCTGGCCCAGCTGGAGCAGACGCTGGCCGAGCGGGGCCACGAGAAGGTGGATCTGGTGGTCTCGGACATGGCTCCCAATCTCTCGGGCATCGAGTCGGCCGATGCGGCCCGGATCGAGCACCTGGTGGAACTGGCCGTGGATTTCGCCAGCCGCCACCTGCGACCCCAGGGCGCGTTGGTCGCCAAGGTCTTCCACGGGGGCGCCTACGACGCACTGGTCGCCTTGTTCCGCCAGACCTTCAGGACGGTGAAGGTGATCAAGCCCAAGGCCTCGCGTGACAAATCCTCGGAAACCTTCCTGGTGGGGATGGGTCTGAAGGAGGGCGGCGCGGCTTGAGCGGCTGCCGGTTTTCCCCCAAGCCCGATAAGGATTTGCCTAATCCCTTGATTGGTATCGATTTGTCCGGTATCGGGGCGCGGGCACTTGAAAGCCCTAAAATGGGTCAAATATGACGGATTCGGTCTCTGTTCCAGCCAGGAGCTACTCTTGAACAACCAGTGGTTCTCCAAAATTGCCGTGTGGATGGTCATCGCGATGGTGCTCTTCACGGTCTTCAAACAGTTCGACGGGCGCGGTGTCGCCGGTGCGGGCTACATCGGCTATTCCGACTTCCTGGATCAGGTCAAGGCGCAGCAGATCAAGAGCGCGACGATCCAGGAAGGGCCCAGCGGGACGGAGATCGTGGCCATCACCCAGGATGACCGCCGCGTCCGCACCACGGCCACCTACCTGGACCGTGGCCTGGTGGGCGACCTGATCAACAACAACGTCAAGTTCGACGTCAAGCCGCGCGAGGAAGGCTCGCTGCTCATGACACTGCTCGTGAGCTGGGGACCGATGCTGCTGCTGATCGGCGTGTGGATCTACTTCATGCGCCAGATGCAGGGCGGCGGCAAGGGTGGCGCCTTCAGCTTCGGCAAGAGCAAGGCGCGCATGCTCGACGAGAACAACAACACTGTCACCTTTGCCGACGTTGCGGGTTGCGACGAGGCCAAGGAAGAGGTCAAGGAAGTCGTGGACTTCCTGAAGGACCCCCAGAAATTCCAGAAGCTGGGCGGCCGCATCCCGCGTGGCCTGCTGCTGGTCGGCCCGCCGGGCACCGGCAAGACGCTGCTGGCCAAGTCCATCGCGGGTGAAGCCAAGGTGCCGTTCTTCTCGATCTCGGGTTCCGATTTCGTGGAAATATTCGTCGGCGTCGGCGCGGCCCGCGTGCGGGACATGTTCGAGAACGCCAAGAAGAACGCGCCCTGCATCATCTTCATCGACGAAATCGATGCCGTGGGCCGTCAGCGCGGCGCCGGTCTGGGCGGTGGCAATGACGAACGCGAGCAGACTCTCAACCAGATGCTGGTCGAGATGGACGGTTTCGAAACCAATCTGGGCGTGATCGTGGTGGCCGCCACCAACCGTCCCGACATTCTGGATGCGGCACTGCTGCGCCCGGGCCGTTTTGACCGCCAGGTCTATGTGACGCTGCCCGACATCCGTGGCCGTGAGCAGATCCTGAATGTCCACATGCGCAAGATCCCGCTGGGCAACGACGTGAACGCGGCGGTGATCGCCCGTGGCACGCCCGGCATGAGCGGTGCCGATCTGGCCAACCTCTGCAACGAGGCTGCCCTGATGGCCGCACGCCGCAACGCGCGCCTGGTCGAGATGCAGGACTTCGAGAAGGCCAAGGACAAGATCATCATGGGCCCCGAGCGCAAGACCATGGTCATGCCCGAGGAGGAGCGCCGCAACACCGCTTACCATGAATCGGGCCACGCGCTGATCGGCAAACTCCTGCCCAAGTGCGACCCGGTGCACAAGGTCACCATCATCCCGCGCGGCCGCGCCCTGGGCGTGACCATGAGTCTGCCCGAGCAGGACCGCTACTCCTACGACAAGGAGTACATGCTCAACCAGATCGCCATGCTCTTTGGTGGCCGCATCGCGGAAGAGGTGTTCATGAACCAGATGACCACCGGCGCGAGCAACGACTTCGAGCGTGCGACCCACATTGCCCGCGACATGGTCATGCGCTACGGCATGAGCGACGCGCTGGGTCCCATGGTCTATGCCGAGAACGAGGGTGAAGTCTTCCTGGGCCGCTCGGTGACCAAGACCACCAACATCTCGGAGCAGACCATGCAGAAGGTCGATGCCGAGGTGCGCCGCATTATCGACGAGCAGTACGCGCTCGCGCGTCGCCTGATCGAGGAGAATTCCGACAAGATGCACGCCATGGCCAAGGCATTGCTCGAATGGGAAACCATCGACGGTGACCAGCTGGACGACATCATGGTCGGCAAGCCCCCGCGTCCTCCGAAGGACTGGACGCCACGCACGCCTCCTGCGGGTGGCAGTGGCGGCAATGACGGTACACCGGCGGTCAATCCCGAAGCGGCGCCGACGGTGGCCTGATCCGGTGCCATCTCAGCCAGGATCTGAACAAAGGAACGGGGCCCTCGGGCCCCGTTCTTCATGATGGGTTCTTGGCGTTTGTCTTCGTTGCCCGGATGGCTTTGCGCCACTCCCAAGGCGGTGTCGGGTCAGGATCGGCCCACAGGCCCAGGCGCCGGGTTTGCGCTTCCCGTTCCGCCGCGGCATAGCGTTCCCGGGCTTCGGGCGTCTGCTCGCGGGCATAGCCGCGGTACCACCAGGCCATGCCCGAACGGACCATGATCAGGCCGGCGTCCACAGTGGGTTTGCCGTCGGAAGAACCTCCTGCCGGCACCATCACGGTGCAGACATGCCGGCCGTAACGGTCTTTCTTGGGGCAATCCAGTCCGACCTGCTTGCCGAAAACCAGGCTGGAGAGTTTCTGACGGGACTGCTGGGAAAAGGGCTGCTGCCGTTCTGGCGCATCAATGGCGCCGAGGCGGACCTTGATCTGTTCATACGAGCCCGGCTGTCCACAGCGGGCGGTGAGGGTATCACCGTCGGCAATGCCGATGACAAGGCAGAGAAGAAGCGAAGCGTTCAACACGGGATGCGCAAAGCCCACAAGTCTACAACCTGACTTGGGAAATGCTGGCGCGGATTTTGCTACGTCCCGGTACCGGCCATAAGCCGGTCAATTCAGAGTTTCCAGGTGTTTGCCATGAGCTTGACCACCACTTCCGATCACCACGTTCACCTGCCATCCTCGCCGGAAGCATTGCGGCACGGGCGTTTTGAAGATGCCCAGGCGCTGTTCACGGGCTCCCTGTTTGTCGGCATCGCGATGCTGATGTTCGCGCAGTCGGGCCTGCTGACGGGCAGTACCGCCGGACTGGCCTTCGTGCTGCATTACGCGACTGGCTGGTCGTTCGGCTGGATCTATTTCCTCATCAATCTGCCGTTCTACTGGTTCGCGTGGACGCGTATCGGCCACGCTTTCACGATCAGGACTTTCGTCAGCGTCAGCGTCCTGTCATTGGTGACGGTGCTCGGGCCGCGTTTCATCCACATTGACTACCTGCATCCGGGCTTTGCCGCCGTCTCTGGCGGGCTGCTGATGGGCGCCGGCGTGCTGTTCCTGGCTCGCCACCATTCCAGTCTGGGCGGAGCGACCATCGCGTCGCTGTACCTGCAGTCCCGCTACGGCATTCGTGCCGGCCACGTCCAAATGACGATCGACGCCTGCATCGTGATGCTGGCCCTGTCGATCGTGTCGTGGGAAAGGGTGGCCTGGTCGGTGCTCGCGGCGGTGATCATGTGCATCTTCCTGGCGGTGAGCCACCGCCCCGAGCGCTACCTGGGCCGATGAGTCACTTCTTCTTGAGCAGGCCGACCACCACCAGCAGCAATATCGCGCCGATGACCGAGGCAATGAAGCCAGCGGGCTGTCCGGGCGCATACAGGCCCAGGGCCGCGCCAAGATAGCCGGCAACAAATGAACCGGCGATGCCGAGCAAGGTGGTCATGATCCAGCCCATGCTGTCGTTGCCGGGCTTGATGGCGCGGGCGATGAGCCCGACGATGAGACCGATGATGAGGGTTCCGATCAGTGACATCATGTCGGCAGCTTCCTTTCCAGTGAATGGCCATGGGCCGGGAGAGGTCACTGTAGACCGGGATGCCGGTGAGGCTTCCTAAACCCTGGCAATGGCGGGGTCTTGGGTGTGCAATGCGTCATCCGGGTGTGGCCCCGTGTCAATCGGCGCCGGCCTGCTCGATCTGCTCGCCCACTTCCAGCCAGTTGAGCTCCACGGTCTCCAGTTCTTCCTGGACGGCTTTCAGCCGCCGACCGGCCTGGGCAATTTCTTCCGGTGCGGGGTTGCCGCTGAGAGTAGCCTCCAGCCGGGCTTTCTCTTCCCCGAGCTCGTTCATCCGCTTTTCGAGCTGCTGCAGCTGTTTGCGCAGGGGCTTGAGCCGTTCGGCCAGCTGTTGCCGGCGCTGCGCTTCCTGCCGGCGCTGGTCGGCGCCGCCACGGCGCACAACACCCTGGGCGGGTTCGGGTTCCGCTGCGGCCTTGGCCTGTCCGTCCTGGCGCAGCGCCTCGCGTGACTGGCGGGCCATGTCCATCAGATAGCGCTGGTAGTCGTCCAGATCGCCGTCGAAGGGCGCGATGCCGCCGCGCGAGACCAGCCAGAACTCGTCGCACACGGCACGCAGCAGGGCGCGGTCGTGGCTGACCAGCATGACGGTCCCCTCGAACTCGTTGAGGGCGACCGCCAATGCCTCGCGCGTGGCCAGGTCCAGATGGTTGGTCGGTTCGTCCAGCAGCAGCAGGTTGGGGCGCTGCCACACGATCATGCACAGCACCAGCCTGGCCTTTTCGCCGCCGCTCATGCTGCCCACGGCCTGCATGACCTGGTCGCCGCTGAAGTTGAAGCCGCCCAGGAAGTTGCGCAGCGCCTGCTCGCGCGTGTCCTGACCGCTCAGGCGTCCGCCGGCGGTGCATTCGCGCGCGAGACGGATCATGTGCTGCAGCGGGTTTTCGTCCGGGCGCAGCACGTCCAGCTCCTGCTGGGCGAAGTAGCCGATGTTCAGGCCCTTGCCCTCCGTGATCTGGCCTGCCATCGGGACGAGGTCGCGCGCGATGGTTTTGACCACGGTGGACTTGCCCTGGCCGTTGGCGCCCAGGATGCCGATGCGCTGGCCGGCCAGCACGGAGCGGGAGACGCCGCGCACGATGGTGACCGGCGCATCGCCTTCGGAGGGACCGGGGTAGCCGAAGTCCACGTCGCGCAGCGCGAGCATGGGGTTGGGCAGACTCGCCGGCTCGGAGAATTCGAAGCTGAACTCCGCATCGGCCAGCACCGGAGCGATCTTCTCCATGCGCTCCAGCGCCTTGACGCGGCTTTGTGCCTGCCTGGCCTTGGTGGCCTTGGCCTTGAAGCGGTCGATGAATTTCTGCAGATGGGCGATCTTTTCCTGCTGGCGTGCCCAGGCTGCCTGCTGCAACGACATCTGCTCGGCGCGCATTTCCTCGAAACGGCTGTAATTGCCGCCATAACGGGTCAGCCGGGCATGCTCGATGTGGATCGTGACGTCGGTGACGGCATCGAGGAACTCGCGGTCGTGGCTGATGACCAGCAGCGTGCCTTCGTAGCGCTTGAGCCAGCTTTCCAGCCAGACCAAAGCGTCCAGGTCCAGGTGGTTGGTCGGCTCGTCAAGCAGCAGCAGGTCGCTCGGGCACATGAGGGCGCGAGCCAATTGCAGTCTCATGCGCCAGCCGCCCGAGAAGCTGTTGACCGGGCGCTGCAACTCGTCGAGCCGGAAGCCCAGGCCCAGGATCAGGGACTGCGCGCGCGCCGTGGCGTCGTGCGCGCCGGCATCCTGCAGCAGCATGTAGGCGGTGGCCATGCGTTCGCCATCGCCCGAGGCTTCGGCTTCGCGCACGGCCTGACGCGCCTCCACCAGCCGGGTGTCGCCCTCGATGACGAAATCGGTGGCCGACTGCGTGGTCTCGGGCATCTCCTGCGCGACCTGGGCCATGCGCCACTGGGCGGGGATGTGAAAGTCGCCGCGGTCTTCGTGCAAGGAGCCATCCAGCAGCCGGAACAGGCTGGACTTGCCGGCGCCATTGCGGCCGACAAGGCCCACCTTTTCGCCGGGGTTGACGACGCAGGAGGCGCCATCGAGCAGGACCTTCGCACCGCGGCGAAGAACGATGTTCTGGAGGGTGATCATTCGGAGAAAAGGCGCAGGGCTTCGGCGGTGATGAGCAGCACCTGGTCATCGCCCGCGCTGGTGGACAGCCAGATCACGGCCAGTCCCGGAAATGCTCGCTCGAAATTCTCGCGTTCGTTGCCGATTTCCAGCACGATGACGCCATGTGGCGAGAGACGCGAGGGCGCATCGGCGAGAAAGCGCCGGATGAAGTCCATGCCGTCGGCACAGCCCTCCATATTGCCCGACAGCGCAATCTCCGGCTCGGCCCGGTACTCGGGCGGCAGCGCGGCCATGCTGCTGGCGTTGACGTAGGGCGGGTTGCACACGATCAGGTCCCAGGGGCCGGGGCAGGCGGCCATGCCGTCGGACTCGACCAGGGTGATGCGCTCCTGCAAGCCGTGACGCTGCACGTTCAGTCGTGCCACGTCCAGCGCGTCGGGCGAGATGTCGGCTCCGGTGACGCGCACCTCGGGCCAGGCCATGGCGGCCAGCACCGCCAGGCTGCCGTTGCCGGTGCACAGGTCCAGCACCTCGTGCGTGTCCGCGGAGAGCCAGGCATCGAAGCTGCCGTCCGCGATCAGCTCGGCGATGAAGCTGCGCGGGACGATCACGCGCTCATCGACATGGAAGGGCACACCTTGCAGCCAGGCTTCGCCGGTCAGGTAGGCGGCCGGGCGCCGGGTTTCGATGCGGCGCGTGACGAGTTCGCCGACGGCCTGCGCGGCAGCGTCGTCGACCTCGGTTGTGGCCAGCTCGTCGAGGTCGGCATCCAGCGGCAGCCCCAGTCGCCAGAGGACCAGCCAGGCGGCCTCGTCGCGCGCGTTGGTCGTGCCATGGCCGAAGGCGACGCCGGCGGCTTGCAGCCGGTGTTCGGCGTCGTTGATCAGGTCGGCGAGGGTCATGCGCGGGCCAGGTGTTCAAGCACCCGGCGGTAGATGTTTTTCAGCGGTTCGATGTCGGCCAGGGCCACGTGTTCGTTGACCTTGTGGATCGTGGCGTTGGGCGGGCCCAGCTCGATGACCTGCGGGCAGATGCGGGCGATGAAGCGGCCGTCGCTCGTGCCACCGGTGGTCGACAGTTCGGTGTCGATCCCGGTTTCTTCGAGGATGGCGGCGCGTACGGCGTCCACCAGCGTGCCAGGCGTGGTCAGGAAGGGCAGGCCGCCCACCGTCCAGGCCAGTTCGTAGTCCTGAGCAGCCTGAAGGTGATGGCGTGCCAGGATGTCGGTCACCCGCTGCTGCAAGGCTTCGGGGGTGGATTCGGTGCAGAAGCGGAAATTGAAATCCACGACCACGGTACCGGGGATCACGTTGGATGCGCCGGTGCCGCCGTGGATGTTGCTGACCTGCCAGCTCGTGGGCGGGAAGAAATCGTTGCCCTGGTCCCAGACGGTGGCGGCCAGCTCGGCAAGTGCCGGTGCCAGCATGTGGATGGGGTTGCGTGCCAGGTGCGGGTAGGCAATGTGGCCCTGAACGCCCTTGACCGTGAGCTTTCCGCTCATGGTGCCGCGCCGGCCATTCTTGATCATGTCGCCGGTGCGTTCCACCGAGGTCGGTTCGCCGACGATGCACCAGTCCAATCGCTCGCCGCGGGCCTGCAGGGTCTCACAGACCTTGACGGTGCCGTCGACGGCTGGGCCTTCCTCGTCGCTGGTCAGCAGGAAGGCAATGTCGATGGCGGGAGCGGGATGGGCGCGCACGAATTCCTCGCAGGCCACCACCATGGCTGCCAGCGAGGTTTTCATGTCGCTGGCGCCGCGTCCGTACAGGCGCCCGTCGCGATGGGTGGGCGAGAAAGGATCGCTGTCCCACTGCTCCAGTGGCCCGGTCGGGACGACGTCGGTGTGCCCGGCCCATACAAGGGTAGGTTGTTTTCCGTTGCCCAGTCGCGCCCAGAGGTTGGAGACGCGGAAGTCGTCAGGGCCACCGTCGAGGCGTTCGCATGTGAAGCCCAGGGCCTGCAGGCGCCGGGCGATCAGATCCAGGCAACCCGCATCGAGCGGCGTTACCGACGGCCGGGCAATGAGCTGCTCGGCCAGTTGGAGGGATTCGGTCATCAGAATTTGACGTCGAGCGTGAACTCGGTGAAGGTGGCCTGGTCGCCGTGGTCTTCTTCCTGGGCTTCGGCGGCCTCGGCCTGCTTGACCGTCTTGAAGTCGTTTTGCAGGCGCCACAGAAGGTTGTTGGGCGAGTCGGCATGGGCGAGGCCCTCGGCACGACTGACGAGGCCGTCGTGAATCAGGCGCGCCAGGTCCTGCTCAAAGGTCTGCGAGCCTTCGGCCAGCGACTTTTCCATGGCTTCGCGCACACCGGAGAAATCGGCCTTCTGGATGAGGTCGGCGATCAGTGCGGTGTTGAGCATCACTTCCATGGCCGGGACACGGCTGCCGGTCTGGGTGCGAAGCAAACGCTGCGAGACAATGGCGCGCAGCGCGGATGCCAGGTCGCCCAGCAGGGTGGGGCGCACCTCCACGGGGTAGAACGAGAGGATGCGGTTGAGCGCCTGGTAACTGTTGTTGGCATGCAGTGTGGCCAGGCATAGGTGGCCCGACTGGGCGTAGGCGATCGCGGCCGTCATGGTTTCGCGGTCACGGATTTCGCCGATCAGGATCACGTCGGGGGCCTGGCGCAGGGCATTTTTCAGGCCCACCTGCAGTGAGGCGGTGTCGGAACCGATCTCGCGCTGGTTGACGACGGATTTCTTGTTCCTGAATACGTATTCGATCGGGTCCTCGATGGTGAGGATGTGACCCGAGGCATTTTCGTTGCGGTGGTCGATCATCGCGGCCAGCGTGGTCGACTTGCCGGCGCCGGTGGCCCCCACCATCAGGATCAGGCCGCGCTTTTCCATCACCAGATCGGACAGCACCGGGGCCACGTTGAGGGTGTCCAGGTGGGGGACATCCGATGGGATGTAGCGGATGACCACCGCGTAGCTGCCGCGCTGGCGCATGGCGCTGACGCGGAAGTTGCCCACCCCTTCCAGGGGGACACCCATGTTCAGCTCGCCGGTTTCGACCAGTTCCTCGATGCGCGTGGCTGGCACGATCTCGGCCAGCAGGTTGCGCGGCGCCTCGGGGGGCAGCACCTGGCTGTTGATGGGGATGGTCTGGCCATTGATCTTGATCATGGCCGGCGCATGGGCCGACAGATAGACGTCAGATGCCTTTTTGTCAGCCATCAGGCGCAGAATGCGCTCCATCGTTCCATTGGTCATGCGCCTTCCCCCTCTGGTATCTGGTGGTCAGTTTGCGTGGGTGAATCAGTCCCGCAGCAGATCGTTCAGGCTGGTCGTGGAGCGGGTCTTGGCGTCCACGGTCTTCACGATGATCGCGGCGTACATGGAGTAGTCCTTGCCTTCCTTGGTCTTCTTGGGCAGGTTGCCCGAGACCACCACGGAGCCGGCGGGCACGCGGCCATAGGTGATTTCACCGGTTTCGCGGTTGAAGATGGGGGTGGACTGGCCGATGTACACGCCCATGGAGATCACGGAGTTTTCCTCCACGATCACGCCTTCGACGATCTCGGAGCGCGCGCCGATGAAGCAGTTGGCTTCAATGATGGTGGGGTTGGCCTGCAGGGGTTCGAGCACACCGCCCAGACCCACGCCACCCGACAGGTGCACGTTCTTGCCGACCTGCGCGCAGGAGCCGACGGTGGCCCAGGTGTCCACCATGGTGCCTTCGTCCACATAGGCGCCGATGTTCACGTAGGAGGGCATCAGGATCGCGCCCTTGGCGATGAAGGAGCCGCGGCGGGCCACGGCGGGTGGCACCACGCGAACGCCGGCGGCCTTGAGCTCGGCTTCGCTCTGGTCGGCGAACTTCACCGGCACCTTATCGAAGAAGGCCAGGTCGCCGCTGCGCATGATCTCGTTGTCCTTGAGACGGAAGGACAGCAGCACGGCCTTCTTGATCCACTGGTGGACCGTCCACTGGCCGACGCCTTCGCGCGTGGCCACGCGAAGCGTGCCGGCATTGAGCTCACTGATGACATGCTCGACCGCGTCGGTCACTTCCTTGGGGGCCGAGGCGGGAGAGAGCTCGGCGCGGTTCTCCCAGGCGTTGTCGATCAGGTTTTGCAGTTGTTGGGTCATGTTCTGTTCGTTGTATCAGGATGGAAAATCGTGTGGCTGGGGTCAGGCCTGCCGGCGGCAGAAGTCCACGATGCGCCGGGCGGCCTCCAGGCATTCGGCCGGTTCGGCCACAAGGGCCATGCGCACGCGTCCGGCGCCCGGATTGACACCGTTGACTTCGCGGGCCAGGTAGCTGCCCGGCAGCACCGTGACATTGTATTGAGCCAGCAGCTCGCGGGCGAAGGCTTCGTCGGCGTTCAGACCCGGAATCCGGCCGGCAAAGCTTGCCGGCACGCCTGCCCACAGGTAAAAGGCCGCATCAGGCAGCGCGACATCCAGCACATCCGCCAGCGTCGGGGTGACCTGGGCGAACTTCTCGCGGTACTGGCGCCGGTTGTCCTCGACGTGGGCCTCGTCGCCCCAGGCGGCGATGCTGGCGGCCTGCACGACCGGGCTCATGGCGCTGCCGTGGTAGGTGCGGTAGAGCAGAAAGGGCTTGATCAGGTTGGCATCGCCCGCCACAAAGCCGCTGCGCAGCCCCGGAACGTTGGACCGCTTGGACAGGCTCGTGAACATCACCAGGTTGCGGAAGTCGCGCCCGAGCTTTGTGGCGGCCTCCAGCCCGCCCAGTGGCGGTTCGTCGCGGAAGTAGATCTCGCTGTAGCACTCGTCGGAGGCGATGACGAAGCCGTGGCGGTCGCTCAGCTCGAACAGGCGCTGCCACTCCTGCAGCGGCATCACGGCACCCGTGGGGTTGCCTGGCGAGCAGACGTAGATCATCTGCACGCGCGCCCAGACCTCGTCGGGCACGCTGTCCCAGTCGACGGCAAAATTTCGGGTCGGATCGCTGGGGACGTACCAGGGCTGCACACCACCCAGCAGGGCCGCGCCCTCGTAGATCTGGTAGAACGGATCGGGACAGGCGAGCAGCGCGCCGGGTCGCGTGGGGGCGAGTACGGTCTGCGCGAAGGCGAACAGGGCTTCGCGCGAGCCGTTGACGGGCAGCACCTGCGTGGCCGGGTCCACGGTCACGCCATAGCGGCGCTGCAGCCACGCCGCGCAGGCCTGGCGCAGGGCGGGGTCGCCGGCGGTGGCCGGGTAGCCCGAGAGTCCCTTGCCGATCGCGGCGGCCAGGGCCTGCTTGAGCATGGATGGGGCATCATGACGGGGTTCTCCGATGCCCAGACTGATGGGGGAATGGTCGGCCGAGGGCGTGACGTCCGCGAAGAGACGGCGCAGCCGTTCGAAGGGATAGGGCTGCAGGCGGGAAAGCAGGGGATTCATGGCAGGCGATTATCCGGGATGCGGGCAATCGCGGCGCCCCGGGGTGATGTCCGCGTCCATGCACAATACGGGCCAATACGAGAAACCGGCCGGTACCGGTCATCCGGAGACAGCAGGTGCGCGCCATCAGGTCATCTCAGGTGCGGCGCGCGAGGCGACAACAAACAAAAAGCCCGTCGCTTTGCGGGAAGCGGGGCTGTCATCCCATGAGCAATCCACAATCACTCGAGCAAGTCAACACCTTGCCCCAGCTGCTGGACTGGCGCATCGCGACCAGCCCCGATGCGGAGGCTTATCGCGAGTTCGATGCAGCCAAGGGATCCTGGGTGTCCGTCACCTGGGCGCAGGCGGGGCAAATGGTGGAACGCTGGCGCAAGGCGCTGGCAGCCGAAGAACTCGCGCCTGGCGCGCGCGTGGCCATCCTGCTGCCCAACGGCCTGGACACGGTGTGCATGGACCAGGCGGTGCTGTCGCTGGGCTGCGTGCCGGTGCCGATGCACGATCTCGACAACCCGGGCAGCATCGCGTACATCCTGGCTGACAGCGATGCGCAGGTGCTGATCGTCAACCGGCCGGAGCAGTGGGAGGCCATCCAGGGCACCGGTGTCGCGTTGCCCAGTCTGTCCCGTGTGGTGTTGCGGCGCGGCGAGCCCGCCGGCGACGATGGCCGGGTACTCACGCTGAAAGCATGGTTGCAGGCGGGTGAGGCCGTCCAGCCCGATATTGCCGGTCGTTCGCCAGGCCCCGATGACCTGGCGGCGGTGGTCTACACCTCCGGCACCACAGGGCGGCCCAAGGGCGTGATGCTCACGCACCACAACGTGCTGTCCAATGTGAAGGCCACGCTTGATCGCGTGCCCGCACTGCAGACGGACCGCTTCCTGTCGTTCCTGCCGCTGTCGCACACGCTGGAGCGCACGGCGGGCTACTACCTGCCCATTGCATCCGGCTCCTGCGTGGCGTTTGCGCGCTCGGTGCCCCTGCTTGCCGAGGACATGAAGACCCAGCAGCCGACCGTGCTGATCTCGGTGCCACGCATTTACGAGCGCATTTACGGCCGCATCCAGCAGGCACTGGCCGGTTCGGCCATGCGGCAGCGACTGTTCGAGCAGGCGCAGGCCGTCGGCTGGCGCCGCTTCCGCCGTCGCCAGGGTCTGCCGCTCTCGGCAGAAGACGCCCGGGTGCCGGTCTGGCGCGATGCGCTTGCCTGGCCGCTGCTGCAACGCCTGGTGGCCCGGCCGCTGCTGGCGCAGTTCGGCGGGCGTATCCGGGTAGCCATCAGCGGCGGTGCACCGCTGTCGGCGGCCATGGCACGGTGTTTTCTGGGCCTGGGCCTGCCCATCGTCCAGGGCTACGGCCTGACCGAGACCTCGCCTGTGGCGGCTGCCAACGGTCTGGACGACAACGATCCTCAGACGGTGGGCCGCCCGCTCAAGGGGACCGAGATCCGTCTTGGCGAAAACGATGAGATCCAGATCCGCGGCCCCAGCGTGATGCGGGGCTACTGGAAGCGGCCCGAGGACACGGCCCTGGTGCTGTCGGCCGATGGCTGGTATTCCAGTGGCGACCAGGGTGAGTTCGAGAACGGACGCCTGCGCATCAAGGGCCGTATCAAGGAAATCATCGTCACGTCCACGGGTGAGAAAGTCTCGCCCGCCGACCTGGAGCTGGCCATCCTGGCCGACAGCCTGTTTGCCCAGGCCTGGGTCGTGGGTGAAGGGCGTCCCTTCATCTCGGCATTCGTCGTGCTCGACCGCGAGGCGTGGACGGGACTGGCCAGGCAGTCCGGGTGGGGCGGGAACGGAGACGGCCAGGTGCTCACGCAGCCCGCGGTGCGCGAAGCGCTGCTGGCGCGGATCCGTGCCGCCACCGCCGGTTTCCCGCACTACGCGCAGCCTCGCGCCGTGTGGGCGACCCTTGAGCCCTGGACGCCTGACAACACCTTGCTGACCCCGACGCTGAAGCTCAAGCGCAACAACCTGGCGGCATATTTCCAGAATGAGGTAGACAGCCTTTACCGGCGCTGATCCCTACCGAAGGCTCAGTTAACATCACGTTTCGCGCCCGCTCCCGGCCAGTGCTGCCGGGATGCCGACTTTTCCAACAAAATCAAGGGCTTGCGCCCTGCGTGGCGAGAAACAGGGTTCTTCGTGCGTCTGACATCCATCAAGCTTTCGGGCTTCAAGTCCTTTGCCGAGCCCACTGCCTTCATGTTGCCGGGGCAACTGGTCGGGGTGGTGGGCCCCAACGGCTGCGGCAAGTCCAACATCATGGATGCGGTCCGCTGGGTGCTGGGGGAGTCCAAGGCGTCGGAGCTGCGTGGCGAGTCCATGCAGGACGTCATCTTCAACGGCACCACCAGCCGCAAGCCGGCCAGCCGTGCCAGCGTGGAACTGGTGTTCGACAACAGCGACCACCGCGCCGGCGGCCAGTGGGGCCAGTTCACCGAGATTGCCGTCAAGCGCGTGCTCACGCGTGACGGCACCAGCAGCTACTACATCAACAACCAGCCGGTGCGCCGGCGCGACATCCAGGACATCTTTCTCGGTACTGGCCTGGGGCCGCGCGCCTACGCCATCATCGGGCAGGGCATGATCTCGCGCATCATCGAGGCCAAGCCGGATGACATGCGCATCTTCCTGGAAGAAGCGGCTGGCGTGTCGCGCTACAAGGAGCGGCGCCGCGAGACCGAGAATCGGCTCTCGGATACGCGCGAGAACCTGACCCGCGTCGAAGATATCCTGCGCGAACTCGGCACCAAT
>JAEZLX010000171.1 GCA_023415035.1 Pseudomonadota bacterium
CTGGACAGCTGCTCGCCCAGCACACGGGCCATCACGTCCACCGGGCCACCCGGCACGAACGGGACGACGATGCGCACCGGCTTGGACGGATAGGCCGGCTGCGCCACGGCGGGAGCCGCGGCGAAACCGGCGATGGCGGCAGCCAGTGCGAGGGTGGTGAGCTGGCGTCGTTGGATCTTCATGCAATGTCTCCTGGAATGAAAAGGAATGGATGTCTGTATCGGTCCGTCAGGCCTGGCTGGCGGCCGGGGCATTCAACTCGGCGGCCAGCTTCACGAAAAAGTCCATGCTGGACGGGTTGGTCATGGCATCGGGGCTGGCCACCTTCTCCAGCGGCGCGCCCAGCAGCAGCTTGCGCACGGGCACTTCCATCTTCTTGCCCGTGAGCGTGCGCGGAATCTCGTCGACCACGTAGACCTCGTTGGGCACGTGGCGCGCCGAGGCCTTGGTGCGGATCTGCTCGCAGATGGCCTGGCGCAGCGCGTCGTCCATCTGCACGCCAGGCTGCAGCACGACAAACAGCGGCAGGAACGACGGCCTGCCAAGGTACTCCAGGTCGACGACCAGGCTGTCGCGCACCTGCGGCATCTCCTCGACCACGCGGTAGATCTCGGCGGTGCCCATGCGGATGCCGAAGCGGTTGATGGTGCTGTCCGAGCGGCCATAGATCACGGCGGTGCCGCGCGGGGTGAAACGGATCCAGTCGCCGTGGCGCCAGACACCCGGGAAGGTATCGAAATAGCTGTCGCGGTAGCGCTGGCCGTCGGTGTCGTTCCAGAAGTACAGCGGCATCGAGGGCATGGGCTCGGTGATGACCAGCTCGCCCACCTCGTCGATGACGGGCTGGCCGGCCTCGTTGAAGGCCTTGGCCGCCACGCCAAGTTCGGGGCACTGGATCTCGCCTGCGACCACCGGCAGGTTGGGCGCGCAGGCCACGAAGCCCGAGGCGATGTCGGTGCCGCCGCTGATGGAGGCCAGCCACACGTCCGGCTTGACTGCCTCGTACACCCAGCGGTAGGTCTCGACCGGCAGAGGCGAGCCGGTGGAGTTGATCGCCCGCAGCTTGTGCAGCGGCGCGAAGTCGCGCGGCCGCACGCCCTTTTTCATGCAGTTCATCAGGTAGGCCGCGCCGCAGCCGAGCAGCGTCACGCCCTGCTCGTCCAGGAAGCGCCACAGGGCATCGTCATCGGGCCAGGCCGGGTTGCCGTCGTACAGCACGGTGGTGGCTCCCACCAGCATCGCGCCGAGCATCATGTTCCAGACGATCCAGCCGGTGCCGCCCAGGAACAGCATGCGGTCGCCCTCGCGCACGTCGTGCTGCAGTGCCAGGGTCTTCAGGTGCGTGAGCACGATACCGCCGTGGCCATGCACCATGGCTTTGGGCAGGCCCGTGGTGCCCGACGAATAGACGATCCACAGCGGGTGATCGAAGGCCACGCGCTCGTAGCGCATCTCGGCCGGCTCGGCCACCGCCTCGCTCCAGGCGATGCAGTCGCGCCAGCCGGTTTCGCGCTCGCCCGCACGCGGGCCGGGCACATGCACCACGGTCTTCACACTCGGCAGCGACTCCAGCAGCTTGACCACCGTCTCCTGGCGGTCATGCAGCTTGCCGTTGTAGGAATAGCTGTCCGTGGCCAGCAGTACCTTGGGCTCGATCTGCGTCAGGCGGTCGAGCACGACCGAAGGCCCCATGTCGGGCGCGCAGCTCGACCACACCGCCCCCATGCTGGCGCAGGCCATCAGGGCAGCCACCGTCTCGACCTGGTTGGGCAGGTAGGAAGCCACCCGGTCGCCCGGCTGCACGCCGAGGCGTCGCAGCGTGGCGGCAAAGGCACCGGCCAGCTGCTGCAGTTCCGACCAGGGCACCGCGCGCGGCGCCTGCGTCTCGCTGCGCACAATCAGCGCCGGCCGGTCGTGCGACGCGTTGCGGAACACGTGCTCGGCGTAGTTCAGGCGTGCGTTCGGAAACCACTGCGCGCCCGGCATCTCGCGGCGGCCCAGCACCGGCTCGGGCGATCCGTCGGCCTGCACGTCGAAGTAATCCCAGATACTGCCCCAGAAGGTGTCGATGTGCTCCACCGACCAGCGCCACAGCGCCTGGTAGTCATCGAAGCGCAGACCGTGATGCTGCGCCAGCCATTGCTCGTAGTGCGCCAGCTTGGAAGCGGCAATGTCCGCCGCCGTCGGTGTCCACAGCACTTCGGGCGCTGCCTGTGCGCCCTGCTCCGTTTCGCTCATGGTGTCGTCTCTCCTCACGTGTCTGTCTCTGTGTGGCGGGCAGCGCAACTGCCGCCACCGGCGAACCCGCCACCATAGCCAAAGCGCACTCCGCCCGCTAGGTGCATGAACTTTCTAGGTGATATACGCTACACGTATGAACAAGCACTACGACCGGCTGGAGCTGCTGGAGACCTTCCTGCGCATCAGCGAAGCAGGTTCGCTCAGCCGTGCCGCGCGCCTTCTGGGCACCACGCAGCCGACCATCAGCCGGCGGCTGGCGGAACTGGAAGCGCGCATGGGCTGCCGGCTGATCCACCGCAGCACGTCCACCTTCTCGCTCACCGACGAAGGCCAGACCTTGCTGCAGGAGGCACGCGAGATCGCCGAGCGCTGGGACGGCCTGTCCGACCGCCTGCAGGGGCGCAAGCGCCATCCCGAGGGGCTGCTGCGCGTGATCGGCCCCGCGGGCTACGGCGGTGGCTTTCTCACCGACGCGGTGACCGACCTGATGGCAGCCCACCCGCGCCTGCGCGTGGAGCTCATGCTCAGCGACCATTACGTCGACCTCGTCGCCTCCGGCGCTGAATGCTGCGTCTTCGTGGGACAAGTCCCCGACCAGGACATCATCTGCCGCACATTCGGGGCCATGCAGCGCATCCTCGTGGCCACGCCGGCGCTGCTCGCGCGACTGGGCGAAGTCACCATCGAGCGCCTGCCGCAGCTGCCCTTCATGGGCCTGGACTCGCACGTGGTGGGCACCGTGCGCCTGGAGCACCGCGACGGCGGATCGCGCCTGGTCACACTGGACACGCCGTTCCGGACCGGCAGCCTCGCGGCCAACTACCGCGCCACCCTCAACGGGGCCGGCATCGGCTCGGCGGCGCTGTGGATGTGCCAGGCCGACATCGACTGCGGAAAACTCGTGCGGGTGCTTCCCGAATGGTCGCTCGCGCCCGTGGGTATCCACGCGGCGCTGCTGCCCGGACGCTACCGGCCGGCGCGCGTGAGCGCCTTCATCGAGGCTGTCCACGCCCACCTTCACTCGCTGAACGGTTTCATCCCGGCCGGTCAGACCTGCGACAATAAGGGTTTTCCCCAGGGCTTCCCCGGAAGCCGCCCGCCACCCGATTGCGCAGGAGACCCGCTTGAAACACTCCCTTTCCCGCATTCAGCACGCCGGCATGCGTGCCAAGCTCATGACGGCAGACGAGGCTGCCGCCCTGATCCGCCATGGTGACAACGTCGGCATGAGCGGCTTCACCGGTGCCGGCTATCCGAAGGAGGTGCCCGCGGCGCTGGCGCGCCACATCGAGAAACACAACGCCGCCCAGCCCGGCTCCTTCCGCATCGGCGTGTGGACCGGCGCATCGACCGCGCCCGAGCTCGACGGCGCGCTGGCCAAGGTCGGCGGCATCGAGCTGCGCCTGCCCTACCAGTCCGACCCGACCTGCCGCCAGCGCATCAACGCCGGCGAGATGAACTACATCGACATCCACCTCTCGCACGTGGCCCAGTTCGTGTGGTTCGGGTTCCTGGGCAAGCTCGACGTCGCGGTGGTCGAGGTGGCCGGCGTGCTGGAAGACGGCCGCCTGATCCCGACCTCTTCCGTCGGCAACAACAAGACCTGGCTGGAGCAGGCCGACCGCGTGATCCTGGAGATCAACCACTGGCATCCGACAGCGCTGGAAGGGATGCACGACATTTACTACGGCACCGCCCTGCCCCCGGACCGCCAGCCGATCCCGCTGACGCGCTCGGGCCAGCGCATCGGGGAGCCCTACCTGCGCGTGGACCCGTCCAAAGTGGTCGCGGTGGTGGAAACCAACGCGCCCGACCGCATCTCGCCCTTCTCGCCGCCCGACGCCGTCTCGCAGCGCATCGCCGGCCACATCATCGACTTCCTCGGCCACGAGGTGAGCAAGGGCCGCCTGCCCAAGGACCTGCTGCCGCTGCAGTCGGGCGTGGGCAACACGGCCAATGCGGTCATGGCCGGTTTGAACAACGGCCCCTACCAGAACCTGACCGCCTACACCGAGGTGCTGCAGGACGGCATGCTGGAGATGCTCAAGTCCGGCAAGATGGCCATGGCCTCGGCCACGGCGCTGTCGCTCAGCCCGGACGGCGTCAAGGAATTCATGGACAACCTGGATTTCTACCGCGAGCGCATCGTGCTGCGCCCGCAGGAGATCTCCAACCACCCCGAGATCATCCGGCGCCTGGGCATCATCGCCATGAACGGCATGATCGAGGCGGACATCTACGGCAATGTCAACTCCACCCACGTCATGGGCACGCGCATCATGAACGGTATCGGCGGCTCGGGCGACTTCGCGCGCAACGGCTACCTGTCGATATTCATGACCGGCTCCGTGGCCAAAGGCGGCGCGATCTCGTGCATCGTGCCCATGGTCAGCCACACCGACCATACCGAGCATGACGTTCAGGTGATCGTGACCGAACAGGGACTGGCCGACCTGCGCGGCCTGGCACCGCGCGAGCGCGCGCGCCTGGTCATCGAGCGTTGCGCCCATCCGGACTACCGCGATGCGCTGCGCGACTATCTGGAACGCGCCGAGGCGCAAGGCCGCAGCGGCCGCTCCGGACTGCACACGCCCCACCTGCTGGGCGAGGCGCTTTCCTGGCACGCGCGCTACGAGGAACGTGGCGACATGCGGCCCTGACGGACCCGCAGAAAAAAACTGAAAATCTCCGAACAAATGGCGTCTTTCAGACGCCATTTGTCCTCTACACTCGGACGTATGTCCTTGTTTTTGCTGCTATTACTGCCATTTGTCGGTAGCGCGGTCGCCGCGCTGCTTCCGACCAACGCCCGCAACATCGAATCGCTGTGGGCCGGGGCAGTAGCAGTGGGCGTGGCGGTGCCCATCGGCCTGCTGTATCCCGAGGTCGCCGCCGGCGGCGTCGTCACCGAACGCCTGACCTGGCTGCCCAGCCTGGGACTGGATCTGGTCATCCGCCTAGACGGCTTCGCCTGGATGTTTGCGATGCTGGTCAGCGGCATGGGGTTGCTGGTCATCATCTACGCGCGCTACTACCTCTCGCCCGAGGACCCGGCGGCACGCTTCTATTCCCTGCTGCTGGGCTTCATGGGCGCCATGCTGGGCGTTGTGATCTCGGGCAACCTCGTGCAGATGGTGGTGTTCTGGGAACTGACCAGCGTGTTCTCGTTCCTGCTCATCGGCTACTGGACACACCGCAAGGATGCACGCCGCGGTGCGCGCATGGCCTTCACCGTCACCGCCACGGGTGGTCTGGCGCTGCTGGCCGGGGTGCTGCTGCTGGGCCACATTGCCGGCAGCCTGGAACTGGAGGCCGTGCTGGCGCAGGGCAGCCTCATCGAGACCAGCCCGATGTACCCTGTGGTGCTGGGCCTGATACTGGCCGGCGCCCTGACCAAGAGCGCCCAGGTGCCCTTCCACTTCTGGCTGCCGCACGCCATGGCCGCCCCAACGCCCGTGTCGGCCTACCTGCACTCGGCCACCATGGTCAAGGCCGGTGTGTTCCTGCTCGCGCGGCTGTGGCCGGTGCTCGCGGGCACCGAAGCCTGGTTCTGGATCGTGGGCGGCGCCGGCCTGGCCACGCTGCTGCTGGGCGCCTACGCCGCCATGTTCCAGAACGACCTCAAGGGTCTGCTGGCCTACTCCACCATCAGCCACCTGGGCCTGATGACGTTGGTGCTGGGCATGAACAGCCCCATGGCCGCCGTGGCCGCCGTCTTCCACATGATGAACCACGCCACCTTCAAGGCGTCGCTGTTCATGTCGGTGGGCATCATCGACCACGAGACCGGCACCCGCGACATGCGGCGCCTGCAGGGTCTGTACCGGTCGATGCCGGTGACCGGCACGCTGGCCATCGTGGCCTGCGCGGCCATGGCGGGGGTGCCGCTGCTCAACGGCTTCCTGTCCAAGGAGATGTTCTTCGCCGAGACCGTGTACGTGCATGCCGGCCCCTGGATGCAGTACGTCCTGCCGGCGATGGCCACGCTGGCCGGCGTGTTCGCCGTGGTGTACTCGCTGCGCTTCGGCCATGACGTGTTCTTTGGCGACAAGCCCGAGACGCCGCGACGCCCGCACGAGCCCACGCACTGGATGCGGGTGCCCGTGGAATTGCTGGTGCTGGCCTGCATCGTTGTCGGCACCATCCCGGCCTGGTCGGTCGGCCCGCTGCTGGCCACCGCCGCACAGCCGGTGGTTGGCGGCGAACTGCCCGAGTACAGCCTGTCCGTCTGGCACGGCTTCAACACACCGCTGGTCATGAGCCTGGTGGCGATGGCCGGCGGCATCGGCATCTATGTGCTGTTCGCCACCCGCTTCAAGAAGCGGCGCTCGCGGTCGGCGCCCGGCTTCGGCTGGCTCGACGGCAAGCTGCTGTTCGAGCAGGCGCTCGCCCTCCTCACCGACGGTTCGCGCCGCCTGCTGCGGCTGGCCGGTACCCGGCGCCTGCAGCCCCAGCTGGCCACGATGGTGGTGATCGCGTGCCTGGCGGGCGTGGGCTCGTCGCTGATCGTGCCACTTTCGTGGGGCGACCGCATGCGTGTGCCCGCCACCCCCGAGTTCGCGATCCTGTGGGCCGTCGCCGGCGCCTGCGCCATCGGCGTCGCCATCCAGGCCAAGTTCCACCGGCTGATGGCCCTGATCCTGCTCAGCGTGGTCGGCCTGGCGCTGTGCATCACCTTCGCCTGGTTCTCGGCGCCCGACCTGGCCCTCACACAGCTGGCGGTCGAGGTGGTGACCATGGTGCTGTTCCTGCTGGGCCTGCGCTGGATGCCCAAACGGATCGAGCAGGACGAGGCGCCCTTCACCTCTCGCATCTGGTGGCGGCGCCGGCGCGACCTGCTGATCGCCGTACTCGTCGGCGTGGGCCTCTCGGCCCTGTCGTACGCCCTGCTCACCCGCCAGGCGCCGATGTCGATCTCACCCTACTACATCGAGAACGCGCTGCCGCTGGGAGGTGGCACCAACGTGGTCAACGTGATGCTGGTGGATTTCCGTGCCTTCGACACGCTGGGCGAGATTACCGTGCTGGGCATCGTGGGCCTGACGGTCTATGCGCTTCTGCGGCGCTTCCGCCCGCCGGTGGAAGTGATCGACCAGCCTGCACAACAGCGTGCCATTGCACAGGAAGAACCGAGCGACCTGGTGACCCGCGAGACCGATGACCACACGACGACGCCCCAGCCGTACCTGGAAGTGCCGGCGGTGCTGGTGCGCCTGCTGCTGCCGGTGTCGGCGGTGTTCGCCTTCCACCTGTTCATGCGGGGCCACAACGAACCCGGCGGCGGTTTCGTGGCCGGTCTGGTGGTGGCCATCGCCTTCATCGCCCAGTACATGGTCAGCGGCACCCGCTGGGTGGAAGAGCGCATGCGACTGATGCCGCCGCAATGGGTCGGTTTCGGCCTGCTGGCCGCCCTGCTCACCGGCCTGGGCGCCATCGCCGCCGGTTACCCGTTCCTGACCACCCACACGGCCCATGTCACCTGGCCCCTGGTCGGTGAAATCCACCTGCCGACCGCGGCGCTGTTCGACCTGGGTGTGTTCGCCGTCGTCGTGGGAGCCACACTGCTAATGCTCACTGCCCTTGCCCACCAGTCCCTGCGCGCGCGCCGCCGCCAGGCCACCATCGAACACGCCGCCGACGGGGAGAGCCGCTGATGGAAGTCATCGTCTCCATCGCCATCGGCATCATGGCCGGTGCCGGCATCTGGCTGGTGCTGCGCCCGCGGACCTTCCAGGTGCTGTTCGGGCTGTCGCTGCTGTCCTACGCCATCAACCTGTTCATCTTCAGCGTGGGCAGCCTCTCCATCGACGAGGAGCCCATCGTGCGCACCGGCCAGTCGGCCAATCTGGCCAACTACACCGACCCGCTGCCGCAGTCGCTGGTGCTCACCGCGATCGTCATCGGCTTTGCCACCACGGCACTGCTGCTGGTGGTGCTGCTGGCCCTGCGCGGACTGTCGGGCGGTGACCATGTGGACGGCCAGGAGGAAAGGCGCTGATGAACGTGCTTGACCACCTGATCGTCGCACCGGTGCTGCTGCCGCTGCTGACGGCCGCGCTGATGCTGCTCCTGGGTGACGGACGACGCAACCTCAAGGCCGTCGTCAACGTCATTTCCACCACCGCAGGTCTGCTGCTGGCCATCTACCTGCTGGTGCGCGTGCAGTCCGAAGGGCCTGCCGCCTTCGGCATCTACCTGCCGGGCAACTGGCCCGTACCCTACGGCATCGTGCTGGTAGCCGACCGCCTTTCGGCCCTGCTGGCCGTGCTCGCCGGCTCGGTGGGTCTGGCCGGCCTGCTGTTCGCGCTGGCCCGCTGGCACAACGCGGGGGTGTACTTCCATACCCTATTCCAGCTGCAGCTGATGGGCCTGTACGGTGCCTTCCTCACGGCCGACCTGTTCAACCTGTTCGTGTTCTTCGAGGTGCTGCTGGCCGCCAGCTACGGGCTGCTGCTGCACGGGGGCGGTCCCGCGCGCGTGCGCGCAGGCCTGCACTACATCGTCATCAACCTGATGGCATCGCTGCTGTTCCTCATCGGTGTGGCGGTGCTCTACGGCGTGACGGGCACGCTGAACATGGCCGACATGGCGCTCAAGCTCAGCCTCGTTCCCGAGAGCGACCGCGGCCTGCTGCACGCGGGTGCGGCCATCCTGGCCATCGCCTTCCTGGCCAAGGCCGCGCTGTGGCCGCTGAACTTCTGGCTGCCACCGGCCTATTCGGCGGCCAGCGCACCGGCATCGGCCATTTTCGCGATCCTCACCAAGGTGGGTGTCTATGCGGTGCTGCGCCTGTGGACGCTGTGCTTTCCCCCCAGCGCGGGCGAATCGGCCGGCTTCGGTGGCGAGGTGCTGGTCTGGGGTGGCCTGCTCACGCTGGCTTTCGGTGCCATCGGCATGATGGCCTCGCAGCAGATCGGACGCCTGGCCGGCTACAGCGTGATTGCCTCTTCCGGCACCCTCATCGCCGCCATCGGCTTCGACAACCCCACGCTCAGCGGCGGCGCCCTGTTCTACCTGGCCAGCTCCACCCTGGCTGCCGGTGCGCTGTTCCTGCTGGTCGAGCTGATGGAGCGCGCACGCCAGGTGGAGGTCGATCCGCCCGAGCTGGACGACGGCAACTACGCGCTGCCCACCTTCTTCGACGCCGAGCCACCCCCGGGCACCAACCTCGACGATGACGAGGAGGCGCTCATCGGCCGCGCCATCCCGGCCTCGGTGGCGTTCCTTGGCCTGGCCTTCATGCTCTGCACCATGGTCATCGCGGGGCTGCCGCCCCTGACGGGTTTCGTGGGCAAGCTGGCCATGCTCACCGCCCTGGTCGATTTCGGCAGCACGGCCTCCTGGCTGCTGTTCGGCCTGCTCATCGTCTCCGGCCTGCTGGCCGTGATCGCCCTGATGCGCGTGGGCATCCGCCACTTCTGGACGGCCCAGGACCGCCCCGCACCGCGGCTGCGCGTGGTCGAAACCGTGCCGATCGCCGGCCTCCTGCTGGCCGTGATGACGATGGTCTGGCAGGCTGAAGACGTGCTCGCCTACACGCGCGCGACGGCCGAGTCGCTGCACACGCCCTCGCGCTACATCGAGGCGGTGATGAGCGCGCGCCCCGTGCCCAACCCCGCCCCCGCCGGAGTCGCCCCATGAAGCGCCTGCTGCCTTCGCCCTGGCTGTCGCTTGGCATCTTCCTCGGCTGGCTGTTGCTGGTGCGCAGCACCAGTGAGGGCCAGATCATCCTGGCTGCCATCGTGGCCGTGGCCATGCCGCTGCTGATGTCGCCGCTGCGACCCCGGCCCGGGCCGTTGCGCCACTGGGGCGTGCTCATCATGCTGATCCTGCGCGTCGGGCATGACGTGCTGCTATCGGCCATTCAGGTGTCGGTCAGCATCGTGCGCGGCCGGCGCCGCCCGCCCAACGGACAGTTCGTGGAGATTCCGCTGGAGCTGCGCGACATCCATGCACTGGCCGCGCTGACCATGATCACGGCGGTGGTGCCTGGCACGGTCTGGTCCGAACTGGCCGCCGACCGAAGCGTGCTGCTGCTGCACGTGTTCGACCTGGAGAACGCGGCGGATTTCGTTCGCCAGTTCAAGGCCCGCTACGAACGCCCGCTCAAGGAGATCTTCGAATGAGCCCGCTGCTTTCCGTGGCCGTCACGGCCACGCTCGTGATGTACATGCTGGCCATTGCCATCGGCTTGCTGCGCGTGTTGCGTGGCCCCACCGCGCAGGACCGCGTGCTGGCACTGGACTTCATCTACGTGGTCGGCATGCTGGTCATGCTGGCCCTGGCCATCCGCTATGACAGCGCCATGTACTTCGAAGGTGCGCTGCTGATGGTGCTGTTCGGCTTCGTCGGCTCCGTGGCCGCGGCCAAGTTCCTGCTGCGCGGGGAGGTGATCGAGTGATGGCACCGGACATGCCGCCCGTCTCCGACATCATGGTGGCGCTGCTCATGCTGGCCAGCGGCGCGACGGCCCTGATTTCCGCGCTCGGCCTGCTGCGGCTGCCGAACTTCTTCCTGCGCATGCACGCGCCGGCCCTGACCTCCACACTGGGCGCGTGGCTGATCACCTTTGCCTCCATCGTCCACTTCAGCACGCGCGGCGCAGGCCTGTCGCTGCATGTGTGGCTGATCATCATCGTGCTGTCGATCACCGCCCCTGTGACGACCATCGTACTCGCCCGCGCCGCGCTGTTCCGCCGCCGCCGCGCCGGGGACCCGCTGCCCCCCCCTTTGGGAACACAGGCCAGCGTCAGGCGCGATTGACGCACGGCAACCTTCGCGCCAGGCCAAGGCCGTGCGATTCATGGGCGGTGGGTCCGCAAGGCCATCGTGCGGATGGCCTGACCGGGAACCTGCTCAGCGCGTGCGCGCGGGCAGCACGGTGCCGCGGCATTCGCCGAAGCCGATGCGGGCGGCACCTTCTTTCTCGCACCAGCCGCGGATCACGACCGAGTCGCCATCCTCCAGCCAGGTGCGGGTTTCGCCACCGGGCAGCTGCACCGGGTTCTTGCCGCCACCGGTCAGCTCGATCAGGGCGCCGGCCTGCTCCAGCGTCGGACCCGAGAGTGTGCCGCTGCCCAGCAGGTCACCCGGCTGCAGGTTGCAGCCGTTGACCGTGTGGTGGGTCACCATCTGGGCCACGGTCCAGTAGGCGTGTCGGTAGCTCGTGCGGCAGATGGGGGCATCGGCCTGGCCGGCCTGCTGCATGGCCGGCGTGAGCAGGCCCACCTCGAGCTGGATGTCGATGGCGCCGCGGGTGCGGTTGGCCTCGCTGTCCAAGTATGGCAAAGGCTGCGGATCCTCGGCCGGATGCGAGAACGGCACGCGGTACGGTGCCAGCGCGTCAAGCGTCACCACCCAAGGCGAGATGGTGGTGGCGAAGTTCTTGGCCAGGAACGGGCCCAGCGGCTGGTATTCCCAGGCCTGGATGTCACGCGCCGACCAGTCGTTGAGCAGGCAGATGCCGAACACGTGCTCTTCGGCCTCTCCGATCTCGATCGGGTCGCCCAGCTCGTTGCCAGCGCCGACGAAGACGCCCAGCTCCAGCTCGATGTCCAGGCGCTTGCAGGGACCGAAGTTCGGCTGCGAGGCACCCGGCGGCATGGTTTGGCC
>JAEZLX010000182.1 GCA_023415035.1 Pseudomonadota bacterium
GGGCGACAACGTCTCGATCACCGTGAAGCTGATCGCCCCGATCGCCATGGAAGAAGGTCTGCGCTTTGCCATCCGCGAAGGCGGCCGTACCGTCGGCGCCGGCGTGGTTGCCAAGATCATCGAGTAAACGGATACGGAGAATTCCATGAGCACGAAGCAGAAAATCCGCATCCGCCTCAAGGCCTTCGACTACAAGCTGATCGACGCATCGGCGGCCGAGATCGTTGACACCGCCAAGCGCACCGGCGCCATCGTCAAGGGCCCGGTGCCCCTGCCGACGCGCATGAAGCGCTTCGACATCCTGCGCTCTCCGCACGTCAACAAGACCAGCCGCGACCAGTTCGAGATCCGCACCCATCAGCGACTGATGGACATCGTGGACCCGACCGACAAGACGGTGGACGCCCTGATGAAGCTCGACCTGCCGGCTGGCGTCGACGTGGAGATCAAGCTGCAGTAAGCACGGCTGCGGGACTGCACCGCGCAAGGGGTGCGTCCCGGCAGTTGCCAAATCAAAGCCGATCCGATATACTGGGCGGCTTTTCTGGCCCTTGAGGCCCTTAACCGCATTTGCGCCCTTGAAAAACAGGGCAAGAATGCACCATCAGCCCCGGCCAATTGAAGTCGGGAACGGAGAAAACAATGAGTCTTAGCAACTCCCTCGGGTTGTTGGGTCGCAAGGTGGGCATGATGCGCCTGTTCACCGATGACGGGGATGCAGTTCCTGTCACGGTGGTCGACGTGTCCGACAACCGCGTGACGCAAGTCAAAACCCAAGCCAACGACGGCTACGACGCCCTCCAGGTCACCTTCGGCAAGCGCCGCGCCTCCCGCGTGACCAAGCCCCTGGCAGGCCATCTGGCCAAGGCCGGTGTCGAAGCCGGTGAAATCATCAAGGAATTCCGCGTGACGCCCGAAGTGGCAGCCCAGTACCAGCCGGGCGCCACTCTGCCGGTGAACGCGCTGTTCGCGGCTGGCCAGAAGGTCGACGTGCAGGGCACCTCGATCGGTAAGGGCTTCGCGGGCACCATCAAGCGCCACAACTTCGGTTCGCAGCGCGCCTCGCACGGTAACAGCCGTTCGCACAACGTCCCGGGCTCGATCTCGATGGCCCAGGACCCGGGCCGCGTGTTCCCGGGCAAGAAGATGACCGGCCACATGGGCGACGAAACCGTCACCACCCAGAACCTGGACGTCTTCCGCGTGGACGAAGCCCGTCAGCTGCTGCTGATCAAGGGTGCGATCCCCGGCTCCAAGGGCGGCTTCGTGACCGTCCGTCCCGCCGTCAAGGCCAAAGCCACCAAGGGAGCCAACTGATGCAAGTCGAACTCCTGAACGAACAGGGCCAGGCAGCTTCCAAGCTGGACGTGCCCGAGACCGTTTTCGGTCGTGACTACAACGAGGCCCTGATCCATCAGCTCGTGGTCGCCTACCAGGCCAACGCCCGCCAAGGCACCCGTGCCCAGAAGGACCGCGAACAGGTCCGTCACACGACCAAGAAGCCGTTCAAGCAAAAGGGTACGGGCAACGCCCGTGCCGGTATGAGCTCCTCCCCGCTGTGGCGTGGGGGCGGCCGTATCTTCCCGAACAGCCCCGACGAGAACTTCACCCAGAAGCTCAACAAGAAGATGTACCGCGCCGGCATGGCCTCCATCTTCTCGCAGCTGGCCCGTGAAGGCCGTCTGGCCGTCGTGGACTCCATCAAGGTGGATTCGCCCAAGACCAAGCAGCTCGCCGCCAAGTTCAAGGCCATGAACCTGAACCACGTTCTGGTCATCGCCGAGGAAGTGGACGAGAACCTGTACCTGGCTTCGCGCAACCTGCCCAACGTCCTCGTCGTTGAGCCGCGCTACGCCGATCCGGTGTCGCTGGTGCACTACAAGAAGGTGCTCGTCACCAAGGGTGCCATCGACCAGCTCAAGGAGATGTTCGCATGAGCGCCGCCAAGCAATTCGATGAAGGCCGCCTGATGCAGGTCCTCGTGGCACCGATCGTGTCCGAGAAGGCCACGCAGGTCGCCGAAAAGTCCAACGCCGTGCTGTTCAAGGTGCTGCGCGACGCCACCAAGCCCGAGATCAAGGCCGCCGTCGAACTGATGTTCAAGGTCCAGGTTGCGGGTGTTTCCGTGCTCAACCAGAAGGGCAAGACCAAGCGTTTCGGCCGTACCGTCGGTCGTCGTGACCATGTCCGCAAGGCCTACGTCACGCTGATGCCGGGTCAGGAGCTGAACTTCGGGGAGGGTGTTTGATCATGGCAGTCATCAAAGTTAAACCGACCTCGCCCGGCCGTCGCGGCATGGTCAAGGTCACCCGCGACCAGCTCTACAAGGGTCCGGGTTACGCACCGCTGCTGGAGCCCCAGTTCCAGAAGTCCGGTCGCAACAACAACGGCCACATCACCGTGCGCCACAAGGGCGGTGGTCACAAGCACCACTACCGCGTGGTCGATTTCCGTCGCAACAAGGACGGCATCCCGGCGAAGGTCGAGCGTATCGAATACGACCCGAACCGCACCGCGCACATCGCGCTGCTGTGCTACGCCGACGGCGAGCGCCGCTACATCATTGCCCCCCGCGGCATTGAAGTGGGCGCCACGCTGCTGTCCGGCTCGGAGTCGCCGATTCGCGTGGGCAACACCCTGCCGATCCGCAACATCCCCGTCGGTTCGACCATCCACTGCATCGAGCTGCAGGTGGGCAAGGGCGCCCAGATCGCCCGCTCCGCCGGCGCTTCCGCCGTGCTGCTGGCCCGCGAAGGCATCTACGCCCAGGTCCGCATGCGTTCGGGCGAAGTGCGCAAGGTGCACGTCGACTGCCGCGCCACCATTGGCGAGGTGTCCAACACCGAGCACAGCCTGCGTCAGCTGGGCAAGGCCGGTGTGAAGCGTCACATGGGTATCCGCCCGACCGTCCGTGGTACCGCCATGAACCCGATCGACCACCCGCACGGTGGTGGTGAAGGCAAGACCGGCGAGGGCCGCGCTCCGGTGGATCCGTGGGGCAACCTGACCAAGGGCTACCGCACCCGCAACAACCGCCGCACGCAGAACATGATCGTGTCGCGTCGCAAGAAGTAAGGGGTTGACGAAATGACTCGTTCTCTCAAAAAAGGTCCCTTCGTTGACCATCACCTGCTGGCCAAGGTCGAAAAGGCCCAGGCTACCAAGGACAAGAAGCCGGTGAAGACCTGGTCGCGCCGCTCCATGATCCTGCCCGAGTTCATCGGCCTGACCATTGCCGTGCACAACGGCAAGCAGCACGTGCCTGTCTACATCACCGACCAGATGGTCGGCCACAAGCTGGGCGAGTTCTCCCTGACGCGCACCTACAAGGGCCATCCGGGTGACAAGAAAGCCAAGAAGTAAGGATCACCATCATGACTACTGAAACCCGCTGTGTCGTCCGCGGCGTGCGCCTGTCGGTGGACAAGGGCCGTCTGGTGGCCGACCTGATTCGTGGCAAGAAGGT
>JAEZLX010000186.1 GCA_023415035.1 Pseudomonadota bacterium
GTGTCGTACACCACGCGCAATCGGCTGATCAGCGCACGCGAGAGACGCTCGCCGAACTCGGGCTGCGCCAGGCGCAAGGCGTTACCCAGGCTGAGGTACTGCAGGTGGCTTTTCTCGATCAACTGCAGGTCCTTCATGAAGCGCTCCAGCTGGGGAGCCGGGGGCGGCTGCAGCGAGAAACCGTACTCTGCATTGAGACTGCGGAAGCTCCCCTCGAGCATGGACTGGATCTCGCCCACGAGCTTGATCGCGCTGTCGAGGTCTTCGCGCAGGCGGTCGAACGTTTCCCCATAGGCGCGCCGCACCCCCAGCTTGATGCCTGGCTGCTTGAGCGCCTTGGCCAGCGCCGAGGCCTCCTTCTTCAGATGCGAGCTGCTCAGCAGCGCGAACAGCTCGCGCAACAGGCGCAAATGCACCGAGCGCACCGCCTGGATGCGGGCGCCGCTGGCGTCGAAATCGGCCTGCTCCTGCTCGATGCGCAGGCGCATCTGCTTGATGGTGCCCGCGTTCTTGCCTCGCAGCCCTTCGAGCTCCTGGATCTGCTCCATCAGATCGCGGTTGCGGGTGTGCACCAGCCGGCGCGTGTCCTGCCGCAGGGCGTCAATACCCGTGGCCACGGCGGACTGCAGGATACGCCGGCGCTGCCCCAGCAGGCCGTTGCCCAACGCCGCTTCCAGTTCGGGCAGGCGGCTGGCCTGCAGCAGCGCCCCGTCACGATTGACCTTGGCCAGCAGGCCCTTCTGCGCCGATACAGCCAGCACCTGAGAAGGTGGCAGGCCCAGCACCTCGGCCGAATCCGTGCGCTGGGCCGCAATCTGCAGCTGCACCTGCTCGTGCGAACTGAGCTCGTCCCACATGGTGTCGATCTTGTTCAGCACCACCAGACGCGACTCGGGCGTGTGGCCCAGCGGGCTCAGGTGCTGGCGCCAGATCGTCAGGTCCGACTTGGTCACGCCGGTGTCGGCCGCGAGGATGAACACCACGGCGTGAGCCTGCGGCAGCAGGCTCACCGTCAGCTCGGGCTCGGCACCGATGGCGTTGAGGCCCGGCGTGTCCAGAATCACCAATCCCTGCTTGAGCAGGGGATGCGCCATGTTGATGAGCGCGTGGCGCCACTTGGGCACCTCCACCAGGCCGTCCGGCCCCGGAATCGGGTTGTCGTCAGGCAGCTCGTCGTTCCAGAAGCCCAGTGCCCGCGCCTCGTCCAGCGTCACCCGGCGCACTTCCGACACTTTCTGGATCGCCCTGGCCAGCTGTTTGGGGTCATTCACATCCAGATCGACACGCTCCCACTTCTCGGGGGCGTTGCGCCACTCCAGCAGGGACTGCTTCTGCAGTCGCGTCTCGATCGGCAGCAGGCGGATGCACGGCGGCACCTCGACGTCGTAGCCCAGCTCGGTCGGGCACATCGTCGTGCGCCCCGCACTGGCCGGCATGATGCGCCGCCCATAGCCGGCGAAGAACACCGCATTGATCAGCTCGGACTTGCCACGCGAGAACTCGGCCACGAAGGCCACCATGATCTTGTCGTCCCTGACCTGGGCATGCAGCTGATCCAGGCGCTCGCGAATGCCCGGCTCCATCAGGTCATGGTCGCTCAGCCACTCTGCCAGCAGCTTCAGCCTTAGCGCAAACTGCCTGCGCCAGGCGCCGTGTTCATCCAGTTCCTGATTGAATGTCATGGGGAGTACTTTCCTCTACAGGCAATATAGCATCGCGGACCGGCGCTTCCGCCATGGCAGAAGCCCGGATCAGGGCTTCTGGCAGACCGGGCACCAGAACGTTGATCGCTGCCCCTGTCGCAGCTGGCGCACCGCAGTTCCGCACACCCGGCAGGGCTGGCCGGCGCGGCCATACACCATGGCATCGAGCTGGAAGTAGCCACCCTTGCCTTCCGCGCTGCTGAAATCGCGCAGCGTACTGCCCCCCAGCGCCAGCGCCCGGCCCAGCACCCCGACAATGGCCTGGTGCAGGCGCAATGCTCGCGGACGACTGATGCGGTCGGCACGGGTCGTGGGGCGGATGCCAGCGGCAAACAGCGCCTCGCTGGCGTAGATGTTGCCCACCCCCACCACGATATCGCCCGCCAGCAGCACCTGCTTGATGGGCGCGCGGCGCTTTTGCAGCGCGGCATGAAAAGCCAGCGGATCGAAGGCCGGGCCGAGCGGCTCGACACCCAGCCCATCAAGCAGCTTGCGCGCAACGGGGTCGTCCTCGCTCCCGGCGTAAACCAGCGCACCGAAGCGCCGCGGATCGTGCAGACGCAGGATGCCGCGACTGGTCTTCATGTCCACGTGGTCGTGCACTCCAGCCGGCGGCAGCTCCGGCGCGAAACGGAGGCTGCCCGACATGCCCAGGTGCAGCAGCAGCAGACCCCGGTCCAGCCGCAGCAGCAGGTACTTGCCGCGCCGGTCCACCGTCTGCACGGTGCGCCCTGCCAGCTGCCGTGGCTCGCAGCCCAGCGGCCAGCGCAGCGGCTTGCCCATGCGCAGGTCCTCGATGCGCCCGCCGGCTATGCGATCGGCAAAACTCAGGCGTGTAACCTCGACCTCTGGCAACTCGGGCATGCTGACAACGATAGTGGTGGGAACGTCCGGCCCCGGCGGGCATCTGAACAGAACAGCCGCCTTGCTCCCGGACAGGTGGCTATAGTAGCAATGCTATGGATCTCACTCACCCATTCCAGCACCGCCGGCTTGCCGGCCTGACCGCTGCCGCCCTGCTGCTGACGAGCACGCTGGCGCTGGCCCAGACCGGCGACACCGCGCCTGCGGCGACGACGCCGGACGAACCCGTGCGCAACTCCCGGCTCGACGCCTCTCTCTTCTACCAACTGCTGGTGGGCGAGCTGAACGCGCGCGCGGGCGATCCCGGCGCCGGCTACGCCCTGTTCCTGGAAGCCGCCCAGCGCGACCGGGATCCGGCCCTGTACCGTCGCGCGATCGAAATCGCCCTGCAAAACCGGGCCGGCGACTCGGCCCTGACGGCAGCCAAGGCCTGGGCACGCGACCTGCCCCGCTCCCCGGAAGCGGCCCGTTACGTGCTGCAGATCCAGCTCGCGCTCGACCGGCCGGCGGAGACCGCGCCCGTGCTGCGCACCATCGTCTCGCAGACGACCGGTAGCGAGCAGCTGGACATGATCAACGCGATCCCCCAGGCCTACGCACGCGTCAGCGACAAGGCACTGGCCCGGCAGGAAGTGCGCAAGGCGCTGGCCGGCCAACTGGAGCGGGCCGACACCGGTCCGTCCGCCTGGGCCACCATCGGCCGCATGGAGCTGGCTGCCAATCACATCGAGCCGGCACTCGAAGCCGCCACCCGGGGCATCCAGCTCGACCCCGCCTCGCCCTACCCGGCCCTGCTGGCCGTGGAGCTGATGGAACGCGGCGAATCCGGTGCCGAGGCTCTGGTCCACCGCCACCTGGGGGCGCTGGAGCCCGCCGACCATTCGCCGGTGCGGCTGGCCTATGCGCGCCTGCTGCTCGACCTGCAGCGGCGCGGCGAGGCCAGGACCCTGCTGGAGCAATACCTTGCCGCCCGCCCGACACAGGCGGAGCCCTGGCTGCTGCTGGCTTCGCTGCAGGTTCAGGAGAATGCCGACGCCGACGCCCGGGCCTCGCTGGAGCGCTATCTGCAACTGGCCAGGCAATCCGACACGAGCGATGCCGGGTTCACGCAGGCCTACCTGATGCTGGCGCAGCTGGCCGAGCGGAGCGGCGACTTCCAGGCGGCCAACGCCTGGCTCGACCGCATCGAGAACAGCTCGGAGATCATGGCCGCACAGATGCGTCGCGCCTCCATGCTGGCACGCCAGGACCGCATGGACGAGGCACGAGCCCTGCTGCGCGCCTTTCCGGAACCCCGCCCCGAGGTCGGCCGCCTCAAGCTCATGGCCGAGGCCAGGCTGCTGCGCGACTTCAAGGCCTGGGAGCAGTCCTACCAGGTCTATGAGGAAGCCGCCAAGCGCTTCCCCGACGACACCGACCTGCTCTACGACCAGGCCATGATGGCCGAAAAGGCTGGACGCCTCGACGACATGGAGCGCCTGCTGCACCGGATCATCGAGATCGACCCCGAGCACCACCACGCCTACAACGCATTGGGCTACGCCCTGGCCGACCGCAATGTCCGTCTGAGCGAGGCCCGCGCTCTGATCGAGAAAGCCGTCGCCCTGGCCCCGCAGGACGCCTACATCCAGGACAGCCTCGCCTGGGTCGAGTTCCGCATGGGCAACATCGCGCGTGCGATCGAGATCCTGCGCGCCGCCTATGCCAAACAACCCGATGCCGAAATCGCCGCGCATCTGGGCGAGGTGCTCTGGACCTCCGGCAACCGCGAGGACGCCATCCGTATCTGGAAGGAAGGCCTCACGCTGGCCAGCGACAACGAAACCCTGCAATCCACCCTGCGCCGATTCAAGGTCCAGCCGTGACCCGATACAGCCCTTATGGGCGCGTGCCGCGCCGCCTGCCACTGCTGTGCGGCGCACTCGCCCTCGGCCTGCTGCTCACGGGCTGCGCCACGCCTGCTCCGCCGCGCAGCCTGGAAGGGCGCAACGAGTGGAGCGGCCGCCTCGGCCTGACGGTGGCCAGTGAACCGCCGCAGTCACTCCAGGCGGTCTTCGAACTGCGGGGCGACCCTTCGCAAGGCGAACTGGTGCTCAGCACGCCGCTGGGCACACGCCTGGCCAGCGTACGCTGGCAACCCGGTGGCGCCGAGCTCCGGCAGGGCAACGAGGTCAGCCGGCACGACAGCGTGGAGGCGCTGACCTCGCAGATCAGCGGCGCACCGCTGCCGGTGGCAGCGCTGTTTGACTGGCTGCGTGGTCGCCAGGCCGGTGTGCAAGGCTGGCAGGCCGACCTCAGCCGTCACACGGAAGGGCGGATCGGCGCACTGCGCACCCACCCGGCACCCGAGGCGACCCTGCGCATCGTGCTCGATCCATGACAGTCATCGAATCTCCCGTGCGCGAGCTGACCGGCCTGCCGGCGCCCGCCAAGCTCAACCTCTTCCTGCACATCACCGGCCTCCGCGACGATGGCTACCACCTGCTGCAGTCCGTCTTCATGCTCGTGGACTGGCAGGACACCATCGACCTCACACTGCGCGAGGACGGCCGGCTCTCGCGCGAGGACAGCGGCAACCGCCTGACGCTGCCCGACAACGACCTGTGCGTGCGCGCCGCCCATGCCCTGCGACAGGCCACGGGTTGCACGCTCGGTGCCCACATCCGGCTGCACAAACAGATTCCCGCGGAAGCGGGGATGGGCGGCGGTTCGTCCGATGCCGCCACCTGCCTGATCGGCCTCAACCGTCTCTGGGGCCTGGGCCTGACGCGTGCCGAACTCGCACGCATCGGACTGGGGCTGGGTGCCGATGTGCCCTTCTTCATCGGCGGACACAACGCCTGGGTCGAGGGCGTGGGCGAGCAACTCACCCCCGTGCGGCTGCCACGCCGCCGCTTCGCGATCGTCAAACCGCCCACTGGCGCATCGACACCGAAAATTTTTGCGTCACCCTCTTTAAAACGTGACACAAAAACTGCTACAATGCAGGGCTTCGCTGCTGATGAAACCTCTGAAGCGATGCTGGATATGGAAAAGATTTTTTCTCATACCCGCAACGATCTTCAGCCAGTGGCACAGGGCCTTTGCCCGGACATTGAGCGCTGCATTGACTGGCTTTCGGGTCAGGGCTTGCAGAGCCGGATGACCGGGTCAGGAAGCGCGGTGTTCGCACTGCTGCCAGACGCGTTTGATGCACTGGCGCCGTTTCCCGAAGGCTGGGTGGCACGCATCTGCAGAAACTTGGATGTTCATCCGCTGACTGGCTGGATCTCAGGTTAGAATATGAGGCTCAGTTGGAATTCGATGAAATCCAGCGAAAGTTTCGGTGGGTTGTCTGGCACACGCCAAACAATCAACCTGCGTAGGGGAGTCGCCAAGTTGGTTAAGGCACCGGATTTTGATTCCGGCATGCGAGGGTTCGAGTCCTTCCTCCCCTGCCAAACCCATTGAATAGCCAGAGACAGGCCGCGAGACGGAAAGTTGAGCGGCCTATTTTTCATTGTTCGCCGAAGAAGCCGCCGGGGACCACACCATGCCAGCCGGAAACAACACCCACGCCAATACGCCGGATTTCATGATCTTCACCGGCAACGCCAACCCGGTGCTGGCCTCCGAAATCGCCCAGCACCTGAACATCCAGCTGGGTTCGGCAAATGTCGGTCGCTTCTCCGACGGCGAGGTCACTGTCGAGATCACCCAGAACGTGCGCACCCGTCACGTGTTCGTGATCCAGTCGACCTGCGCGCCCACCAACGACAACCTGATGGAACTGCTCATCATGGTCGACGCGCTCAAGCGCGCCTCGGCCGAACGCATCTCCGCCGTCATCCCCTACTACGGCTACGCCCGCCAGGACCGCCGTCCGCGCTCCAGCCGCGTGCCGATCTCGGCCAAGGTCGTCGCCAACATGCTGCAGACCGTGGGTGTGGACCGTGTGCTCACCATGGACCTGCACGCCGACCAGATCCAGGGCTTCTTCGACATCCCGGTCGACAACATCTACGCCTCGCCGGTGCTGCTGGGTGACCTGCGCCAGAAGAACTACGCCGACCTGCTGGTGGTCTCGCCCGACGTCGGCGGCGTGGTGCGCGCCCGTGCGCTGGCCAAGCAGCTCGGCTGCGACATGGCCATCATCGACAAGCGCCGTCCCAAGGCCAACGTGTCGGAGGTGATGCACGTCATCGGTGACATCGAAGGCCGCAACTGCGTGGTCATGGACGACATGATCGACACCGCCGGCACGCTGGTGAAGGCAGCCGAGGTCCTGAAGGAGCGCGGCGCCAAGAGCGTGCACGCCTACTGCACGCACCCGATCTTCTCCGGACCCGCCATCGAGCGCATCGCCAAGGGTGATGCGCTGGACGAGGTGGTTGTGACGAACACCATTCCCCTGTCGCAGGCCGCCCAGGCCTGCAGCAAGATCCGCCAGCTCTCGGTGGCGCCGCTGATCGCCGAAACGATCGCGCGCATCGCCTCCGGCGAGTCGGTCATGAGTTTGTTTGCCGACCAGAACACCCTGTTCTGACGGCTGCAAGAGCCGGTCGCCCCATTCCCGGAGCGGCCTTTTTTCAAACCGAGGCGTTCTGGTCGCGGAACCCCTCAACAGGAGTCAGTCATGCAATTCGTCGCTTTTGAGCGCAGCAAGCAGGGTACGGGTGCGAGCCGCCGCCTGCGCAACACGGGCCGTGCGCCCGGCATCGTCTTCGGTGGCAACGCTGCCCCCGCCATGATCGAACTCGATCACAACGCCCTGTGGCACGCCCTGAAGAAGGAAGCCTTCCACGCCTCCATCCTCGACATGGAGTTCAACGGCAAGGTCGAGAAGGTCCTGCTGCGTGACGTGCAGTACCACCCCTTCAAGCCCCTGGTCCTGCACGTGGACTTCCAGCGCGTCGACGAAAAGACCCGTCTGCGCAAGAAGGTGCCGCTGCACTTCGTGGGCGCCGAAGAGTCGCCGGCCGTCAAGAACGACAAGTGCCTGATCAACCACGTGGCCACCGAGATCGAAATCGAGTGCCTGGCCACCCAGCTGCCCGAGCACATCGAGGTGGACCTGTCCAAGGTGGAAAAGGGTGCCACGATCCACACCGGCGACCTGAAGCTGCCGAAGAACGTCAAGGTTGTGACGCACGGCCGCAAGAGTCTCACCATCGCCTCCGTGGTCGAGCCGGTCGAGGAAGTGATCGTCGCCCAGACGGCCGCTCCCGCTGCCGACGACAAGAAGGCCAAGAAGGGCAAGAAGTAATCCTTCTGCGTCCCGCGCGACCCGAGCACCCGGGTCGCGGCCTGAAAGCCCGCGCCAGCGGGCTTTTCTTATTGGTGAGTGGCCCTCGCGACGGGGTGACCCTCCCCTCACCGATAATCCGAACATGATCCGTTTGATAGCCGGCCTGGGGAACCCCGGCCCCGAATACGAACAGACCCGGCACAACGCCGGCTTCTGGTGGGTGGACGAAGCCGCCCGGCAGCTGGGCGTGTCGCTGCAACTGGAGCGCGGGCACTTCGGCCTGCTGGGCCGCACGAACGTTCGGGGCCAGAGCCTGTGGCTGCTCGAACCGCAGACCTACATGAACCGCTCGGGTCAGTCGGTGGCCTCGGTGGCGCGCTTTTTCAAGATTGCCCCGGAGGAAATCCTCGTCGTGCACGACGAGCTCGACCTGCCGCCGGGCGAGGCCAAGCTCAAGAAAGGCGGCGGTCACGCCGGCCACAATGGCCTGCGTGACATCCACGCCCAGCTGGGCAGCCCCGACTACTGGCGCCTGCGCATCGGCATCGGCCATCCCGGCAACCGCAACGAGGTGGCCAACTGGGTGCTCAAGAAGCCTTCACCCGACGACCGCATCGCCATCGCCCAGGCCATGGACCGCAGCCTCAAGGCCCTGCCCGACCTGATCGCGGGCGAGATGAACAAGGCCACGGCGCTCATCCACACCAGCAAACCCCCGCGCCCCAAGCCCCCGAAGAGGGCGGCCGAACCGGCAGGAGACGCGCCTCAGGCGCCCGATACCGGTGCCTGACCAAGCCGCTGCAGACGCAGGTACTTTGCCATCAGCGTCTCACGGCTCTCGACCCGTTCCGGATTGACGGGAATGCACTCGACCGGGCAGACCTGCACGCACTGCGGCTCGTCAAAGTGGCCGACGCACTCGGTGCAGCGGTCCGGATCGATCCGGTAGTAGTCCTCGCCCATCGAGATGGCCTCGTTGGGGCACTCGGGCTCGCAGACATCGCAGTTGATGCATTCGTCGGTGATCATCAGGGCCATGGCTTTTCCCCTGTCCCCTCAGGCCTGTACCGCCGCGGGCTTCAGCCTTGCCGCCACGGCCGGGCTCACCATCTGTGAGACGTCACCGCCGAGCGCGGCGATCTCCCGCACCAGGGTGCTGGAAATGCACTGCCGATCGGCTTGCGGCAGCAGGAAGACGGTCTCGACCTGCGGATGGAGCTTGCGGTTCATCGCCGCCATCTGGGCCTCGTAGTCGAAGTCGGTCATGTTGCGGATGCCGCGCACCACGGCGCAGGCGCCGTGCTCGCGGCAGAAGTCCATGATCAGCCCCTCGAACGGCAGGACGCGGATCCGGTCGCTGATCCCGGCCAGCGCCTCCTGCGCCATGCCGATGCGCTCGGACAGCGTGAAGCGCGTTTTCTTGTGGTGGGCGATGGCCACCGCAATGATCAGCTCGTCGAACAGGCCCGCCGCCCGGCGGACCACGTCCTCATGACCAAGGGTGATGGGATCGAAAGTGCCGCTGTACACGGCCACACGGGGCCCCTGCGGGGAGCGAAGAGGTTCGGCGCTCATGCCCGGATTATGCGCGAGCCCCACGCGACAGGCTCAGTCGGGCGGCAATAGCCGCAACAGGTGAAAGGCAACTTGCCCCGCCTTGCCCCTGCGATGCGCCTGCAGGCCCAGCTGTGCCAGCTCGTCGTCGTCCCAGGGTCGCGGCGCCTCCAGGTAGACCAGCCCGTCAGCGTGAACCGCCTGGCGAGCGGCCTGCAGCGCCTGGCGGAACAGCGCTTCGTTGGCGTCGCCCTCGCCGAAGGGCGGGTCCAGGAAAACGATGTCAAGGCCTGCCCCCTGGCGCTGGTGCAGCGCCGAAATCGCGTCCGCCCGCAGCACCCTCACCATGTCATCGCCATTGAGCCGCTGGACCATGGCCACGAGGCCCCGAACCAGCGTCGGGTCCTGTTCGACCAGCATCACCTCCGAGGCGCCGCGCGAGGCCGCTTCCAGCCCCAGGGCACCGGTGCCTGCAAAAGCATCCACACAGCGCCAGCCGGACAGATCCTGCCCCAGCCAGTTGAAGAGGGTTTCGCGCACGCGCGAGGGTGTTGGCCGCAGACCCGGCAGGTCCCTGACCATCAGGGGCGTGCGCTTCCAGCGGCCGCCGATGATGCGCACCTCCTGTGGAGGCGTGGCGGGACGGGGGGAGCGTGAGGACGGCGTCGGAATTTTGCGGCTGGCCACGGGCTACCCTCAGCTCACCTGCATGCGCACCGCGCTGCCCGCATCGGCAACGGCCAACTCGCCGATCTCGGCCGCGGCCTCGAAACCGTGGCGACGGAACACCGCCAGCACCTCGTCCACGGCCTCGGGCGCGCAGGACACGAGCAGGCCACCACTGGTCTGCGGATCGGTCAGCAGTGCACGGTCCACCGGGTCCAGGTGCCCGGCCAGCCCGACCTCGTGCCCGTAGGCCGTCCAGTTGCGGCCACTGGCGCCCGTCACCAGGCCCTGCGCGGCCAGGTCGCGCACGCCTTCGATGAGCGGCACGCGCGACATCTCGATGCGTGCCACCAGGCTGCTGCCGCGTGCCATTTCAAGTCCATGCCCGGCCAGGCCGAAGCCGGTCACATCGGTCATCGCATGCACACCCGCCAGCGCCGCCAGTTCGGGACCGGGCGTGTTCAGGCGTGTGGTGTGGCCGATCATCTGCGCGTAGCCGCCGGCATCGAGCCTGTCCTTCTTGAGGGCAGCCGACAGCACGCCCACGCCCAGCGGCTTGCCGAGCACGAGGCGGTCGCCCGCCTTCGCATCGGCATTGCGCTTGACACGGTCCGGATGCACCAGGCCCAGCGCCACCAGGCCGTAGATGGGCTCCACCGAGTCGATGGTGTGACCACCCGCCACCGGAATGCCTGCGGCACGGCAGACGCTCTGCCCGCCTTCGAGAATGCGCCCGATCGTGGCGTGGCTGAGCACGCTGATCGGCATGCCCACGAGCGCCAGCGCCATGATGGGCGTCCCGCCCATGGCATAGACGTCGCTGATGGCGTTGGTGGCAGCGATCCGGCCGAAGTCGTACGGATCGTCGACGATGGGCATGAAGAAATCGGTGGTGGCGATCAGCGCCTGTTCGTCGTTGAGACGATAGACGGCCGCGTCGTCGGAGGTCTCGATGCCCACCAGCAGGGCCTCGGGCACCGGCATCGCGGCCGTGCCGCGCAGGATCTCGGAGAGCACGCCAGGCGCGATCTTGCAGCCGCAGCCACCTCCGTGCGACAGGCTGGTCAGCCGGGGTTCGGTGCTGGTGGAGGTCGCGGGAGCGTTCATGGTGTCAATCTCTCTCTTGCAGGATTCCATGCCGCGGCCACACCGGCCACGGCGCTAAGGGATGATTGTGCTCGCAAGCTCAGCGCGGCGGCAAAAGACGCAGCAGTTGCCCCTTGCCGTGGTCGGTCAGCAGGTAAATGTAGCCGTCCGGTCCTTGACGCACGTCACGCACACGCTGGCCGAGCTTGCCCAGCAGTTTTTCCTCACCCAGTACCTTGCCGTCGCGCACCGTCAGCCGCGCCACGTACTGGAACTTGAGCGCGCCCACAAGCAGGCTGCCTTTCGCTTGCGGGCCATAGCGGTCGCTGGTGATGAAGGCCATGCCCGCAGGCGCGATGGAGGGCGTCCAGTGCAGCACGGGCTGCTCCATGCCCTCACGCACGGAAATGCCCTCGCCGATGGCGCCGCCGCCGTAATTCTCGCCATAGGTGATCACCGGCCAGCCGTAGTTGCGGCCGGCCTCGGGCCGGTTGATCTCGTCGCCCCCCTGCGGGCCATGCTCGCTGATCCAGAGGTGACCATCCGGGCCGATCGTGGCGCCCTGCGGGTTCCGGTGGCCATAGCTCCAGATCTCGGGCAAAGCGCCGGGCTTGCCGGCAAACGGATTGCCCGGTGCCGCGCCACCCTCCTTGCGCAGGCGCACCACCTTGCCGTGGTGGTTGTCCAGTTTCTGCGCGTCAGCCATGCGGTGAAAGCGATCGCCCAGCGTCAGGAACAGGTGCCCGTCGGGGGCCTCGGCGATGCGGCAGCCGAAGTGCGCCCGGCTGGCCGTCTTGGGTCGCTGGCTGAAGATCACCTTCACGTCCTCCAGGCGCGTGGCGTCGTCGGACAGGCGCGCGCTGGCCAGGGCGGTCGAATTGGTCCCGCCCTCGCCCCGTTCGCTGAAGCAGAAGAAAAGGCGCCGGTTGCGGGCAAATTCGCGGTCTGTCACCAGATCCAGCAGGCCGCCCTGCCCCACGGCATCGACACGGGGCAGGCCCGCCAGAGGAGCGCCGATGCGGCCATCGGGCTCGACCAATCGCAGACGCCCGGGGCGCTCGGTCACCAGCATGCGCCCGTTTCCGATGAAGGCCACCGCCCAGGGATGATCGAGTCCGCTGGCCACCAGCTCGGTGCGCCACTCCTGACCGGGCGTGGTCGGTACGGAAGGCGGCTGTGGCGATGTCGCGGCCAGAGCACCGGTCAGCCCCAGTGCCCAGGCGGCCAAAGTCAGGTGCAATCGCTTCATGACAGGGCTCCCGAAGATGGTCCAAGTATGGCCCATCCCGCCCCCTGACCGCAGCGCCTCAGCCCAGCAGAGCGGCCAGCCCGCCATCCGGCTCGAAGCGCTGCCCCCGGCGTGTCAGCCGTGTCGGCCCGGGCCAGGCGGCCTGCGACACCGGATGCTCGGGATCTCCCGGGTAACAGATCACCCTGTGACCGTCACGGTCGAAGGGGTGAGGCTCGATCAGGGGCGGCTCACGCGAGCCGGCATGGGCCAGAGCCGCCGCCACGTCGGGCAGCCGAGCGAGCTCGCCCAGGCTCATGATCTGCGGTGGCGCCAGTTCGATGTCATCGGCCCAGAAGCGCTCCAGCGCCGTCCGGGGCGATAGCCAGACGGCCTCGGTCGCCTCGTGGCCGTCATGCAATGCCTGTTGGCCTTTGGGCGCGACTGCCAGGAAAAACCGGGTATCAAACCGCTTGCTGGACACCGATGGCAGGCGCGGCGTGACCCAGCGCGACCACGGCACCAGCGCCGACACGACCAATTTGCGCCCGATGCCGGCCATGGCCTGCGTCCATGCCTGCCCGGCACGCACGGCATCGTCCAGCCCTCGCTGTTCGGCCGCCGTCACCGGGCCGTGCCCGACCAGCAGCCCGACCTCTTCCCAGGTCTCGCGCAGCGCCGCCACGTGCAGGGCCACGGCCTCGGACGTCTGCAGAGCCGGCTCGGCCAGCCGTCGGACACATGCCTCGGGCGTCAAGTCCAGCATCGAAGGATCGTCCAGCGCGTCGGCGGGATCGAGCTTGCCGCCCGGAAACACATGGGCGCCCCCCAGCACACCGGCATTGCCGTGCCGGCGCACCATCAGCACCTCAAGCCCGGCCGCGCCGTCGCGCACCACCATGACGGTGGCCGACGGCAACGGCGGGGTGTTCACTTCTTCCGCAATGAATGTCAAGGCCATGCGCGCATTGTGCGTCACCATCGGTCGGACAAACGACGGCAGGTATCGTGCAGGCGACACGCCCGCTGCCCGGCATATGGAGCCGCGACGCGCCGGCTCCGGAACGGTTCACGAAAACGGATCACCGGGAACCGGATATCCCGGGTGGCCCAAGCGAATCGGGTTGCCTCGTCGCCCGTGCTCCATCCCATCCGCCACACCCCGGCCTTGCTGTGGTATGTTGGTTTTCCCTGTGGCCTGCTCTTGGAAAACAGGAATGCACCGGGGGTGATCGTCGGCATCCGGCATGCTCTTCGACGAAACCCTTCACAATGTCTTCTCCGCAGCGAAGAACCCGATGACCCGCCATTTCCGTCGTTGTTGACGCACTCGAGACCTAGCGATCTGGCCCGCCGCCGTGCTACTGGGTGCTTTGGCGACAAGCGCGCAAGGGCTGGACTACGCCCAGGCCCTGCAACAGGCGCAGGAGGCCTCGGGTCAGGTTCGCAATGCGCGCCTCGACGTCCAGGCCAAGGACCTCAAAGCCCAGGCCCTCTCGCGCCTTGGTGCGCCGTCCGTGTCAATCACCGGGTTCATCGGCCGCGTGGCCACCAGCTACAACGTAGACATCCATCCCGTCGCGAATGTGGCCAGTCAGCTAGGCGCGTTGGCCCCGCACCTCCAGATACCGCAAATTCCCGGCACCATCTCAGGCAACCACACCTTCAACCTGAACTCGCTTGGCCTGAGCGCGAACTGGCCGATCTACACCGGCGGGCGTCTGGAGGCGCTGCAAGGCCTAGAGATGGGCAAGCTCGACGAAGCTCGCGCCGAGGCCCGCGATGTCGAAGAGAAGTTGTCAACCACCGTGGCCCAGCGCTATTTCTCCCTGCAGCTGGCTTCCCACGCCGTGCGCCTGCGACAAGCGTCGGTCGACGGCATCGCGGAACACCAGCACGCGGCAACCCGTCTGGAATCCGTCGGCCTGATCGCAACCACCGAACGTCTCAAGGCCGACGTTGCTCTGGACAGCGCCCGGCGCGACCTCGCCAAGGCCCGGAGTGATGCGGAAATTGCACGCGTTGCCCTGGCCCGGCTTCTGAATGTGTCCCATGTCGATTCACCAAGTACCCCGCTGTTTGTCCACAGCAGCGGGATCGGCTCTCTGCAGTCCTTCATCGACGCGGGCCTCGCCCGCAACCCGGCGTGGGACCGCATCTCAAGCAAGCGCGAGCAAGCCAGGCAGGAGTTGAAGCTGCAAGAAGGCGGGAGCCTGCCCACCGTGGTGGCGATCGCCAACTACAACTTCAACCGCAGTAACGAAAAGCTGGTGCAGCCCAATTGGGCCGTGGGTCTCCTGGTCTCGGTACCGCTGATCGATCGCATCGACCACAACAAGATGCAGGCTGCTGCCTTGCTCGACCAGCAGCGCGTCGACGCCCTGGAGGAGCAGGCGCGGCGCGATGTCCCCACCCTGATCGAAAGTCACTGGCGGTCAATGGAGAACGCGCAGGCGCAATTCATGTCGATGGACTCGACCATCCGCCTGGCGCGGGAGAGCCTGCGTTTGCAATCCGTCTCGTTCCAGCATGGAGAAGCCACGGCGCTGTACGTGACCGATGCCCAGCTCAACCTGCTCAAGGCCGAAACCGAGCGTGTGCAAAGTGCCTACGAATACGTGATGGCACTGGCCCGCCTGCTCGAAGCCAGCGGCCAGCGCCTGGCCGAACTGGCCGGCAGCGCTGACATCCAGATTGCCCTGTCCACCGAGTAACCGATGCCAACCACATCCAAGCGCCTGCGCGCCCTCCTAGCGGTCTTCGCCTTGGCCGTCATCGCCTTTGTGGCCTGGGGCCAGTGGAAAGCCTTCACTCCGCCCAGCCTGCCCTTGCAGGGCCAGATCGAGGCACAGGAAATCAACGTGTCGTCCAAGGTGCCTGGACGCGTGAGCAAGGTCCACGTACAGCAGGGCCAGACTGTGCAGGCAGGTGACTTGCTGTTCGAGCTGGACAGCCCCGAGGTGAGCGCCAAGGTGTCCGAGGCCCGGGCTGCAGAGGCCGCCGCATCGGCTGTGGCAGCCAAGGCCCGGGCCGGAGCCCGGCCGGAAGAAATCGAGGCGGCGCGATTGACCTGGGAGCGAGCCAGCACGGGTGCGGCGCTGGCCAAGTCCACTTACGACCGCGTGCAAGCGATGTTCGACGAAGGCATCCTGGCCGGTCAGAAGCGCGACGAGGCGCTCGCGCAGTGGCGTGCAGCCCAGTTGCAAGCCGATGCCGCGCGTACCCAGTACGAAATGGCCCTCAAGGGTGCCAGAGCAGAGGACAAAGCCGCCGCGGCATACCAGGCCGAGCAGGTCCGTGGTGTGCGCACCGAGGCCGAAGTGGCGCTGTCCGAAACCCATATCCGGGCGCCGGCGGCAGGCGATGTCGCCAAAATCCAGATCCAGCCGGGTGAAATCGCGCCCCAGGGCTTCCCGGTGATCACACTGGTGAACCTGCAAGACACCTGGGCTGTGCTGCAGATACGCGAAGACACCATGGCGGGCTTTGCTGTCGGCTCCCGGCACACCGCCGAGGTTCCCGCGCTCGGGAAGTCCATTGAGCTGAAGGTCTCCTCAGTTGCGGTGCTGCCCGAGTTCGCCACCTGGCGTGCGGCGCGCCCCGGAGGCACCGATCTGCGCACCTTCGAGATTCGCTTGCGCCCGATAACTCCGGTACCCGGGTTGCTCCCTGGCATGAGTGTGGTCTTCCCCGCACCCTGATCCGGCTGTGGACAACACTTTCCAAAGCGGCTGGCGTTCGGTCATCCGGCGCGAATGGCACCGGCTGCGCCGCGACCCCAGGGACCTGGGCATGCTCACCTGGATCCCGCTCGTGACCTGCCTCTTCATCTGGTGGATTTTCTCGACCGGTGTCGCGCGCGATCTGCCGGTTGTCGTGATGGACCAGGACCAAAGCAGCCTGTCGCGCTCGCTGCTGCGTTTCGTTGACGCCTCGCCCGGCGTCAGGGTGGCCGCCACCGCGAAAAACGAAGCCGAGGCCATGGCATTGATGCGAGAGCGCAAGGTTTATGGCCTGTTGATCGTGCCGGCGGATTTCCAGAAAAATCTTCAAGCCGGGCGCTCGGCCACCGTGTCCTGGTTCTACAACGGCCAGTACTCGGTACACGCCGGCACCCTCACTCGCGAGATCCGCACCGTGGTCTCCACCTTGAGCGCGGGCATCGAGATCACTGCCCGCACGAAGCGCGGCGCCTCGCCGGCGCAGGCCGCAGAGCAGTTCGAACCGATCCGTTTGCGCCTGAACACCTTGTTCAACGAGAACACCAACTACGAATCCTTCCTGGTTCTGGCCTTGATCCCTGCCGTACTGCAGATCTTCGCAGCGCTGGCCCCTGTCACCGCCGTGGGACACGAGCTGCGCGCCGGCAGTGTGCCGCAATGGCTGCAGAGCGCGGGCGGGCGCTGGCCGGTCGCCGTGGGCGGCAAGCTGGTCATCCCGGCTGCGGCATTCGCCCTTCACGCGAGCTTGTTTCTTGTCTTCATGGGCGCCGTGCGAGGTTGGACCATCGAAGGCAGCGGAACCATGATCGTGATCGGCCTGCTGCTCATGATCGCCGCCTATCTCGGACTGGGGTTACTGATGATCGCGGTGGCGCTGGGACTGCGCAACGCCCTGTCGGTCGCGGCCTTCGTTACGGCACCGGCATTCGCCTTCTCGGGCCAGGGCTTTCCCCTGGACGCCATGCCCCCACTGGCCCGCGCCTGGGCCGAAGTGCTGCCGCTCACCCATTACCTGCAACTCCAGGGCCAGCACTCGCTGGCCGGGGCGCCCTGGCGCTACGGCGTGGTCCATGCCCTGGTGCTGCTGGGCTTTGCGCTGGTGTGCGGCGGCACCGGCTTGTGGCTGCTGCAGCGTCGGGCCCCTCGGCCAACAGCATGGGGACGGACATGACCGCCCCCTTTCTGTCGCGCATGCTTGTCAGCTTCACCGCCACCTGGCGTGCGATGCTGGGTGACGTTGACGCGATCCTGCTGCTGTTCGTTGCAGGCGTCATCTATTCGTTCTTCTATCCGCTCCCCTATTCGCGCGAGAGCGTGCAACAAGTGCCGGTGGCGGTGGTTGACCAGGACATGAGCGCCATGTCGCGCCAGATCACGCGCTACGCCGCAGTCCACCCCGCTGTCGATGTTCGCCTGGTCACGCCCGATCTGCGCGAAGCCCAGGATCTGCTCTGGAAAAACGAGATCGCCGGCGTACTCACCATCCCCACGGGCCTGCAGGGCCAGGTGCTGGGCGGACGCCAGGCCGAGGTTGAAATCAGTGGCAACGGCGTCTACATGATGATGAACAAGGTCGCCCTCAACGGTTTAGCCGAAGCAGTAGGCACCGTGTCGGCCGGCATCGAACTCAAGCGCCTGGCGGCCACCACGCCATCAACGGCACAAACGCTGGAAGAACGCCAGCCTGTGAACGTCAATGCGGTTGCGCTGTTCAACGTGCGCGAAGGATATGGCGCGTCATTGGTGCCCGGCGTTGCGGTTTTGATCGTGCAACAGACCCTGCTGCTCGCCATTGCCTTGATGTTTGGCACCTGGCGCGAACGCAACACCCTGCCCGTGGAACGCAGCGTGGAGGGATTCTTCGGCATGCTGCTGGCCTTTGCCCTGGTGGCCTTTGTCAATTGCCTGTACTTCTTTGGCTTTGTGCTGTGGTGGCAGGACTATCCTCGCGCCGGCAACTTCGGCGGGCTCCTGCTGTTCTCCGCACTTTATGCCCTGTGCGTGGCAGCCGTCGGCATGCTGATCGGCACCTGGTTCCGGACACGCGAACGCGGCGTGCAGCTGCTCTTGTGCACCGCCATGCCCTTCATGTTTCTCACCGGCCTGAACTGGCCAGTGGATGCCATGCCCACCGCCGTGCAAGTGCTGCGCTGGCTCGCGCCCTCTACCGCAGGGGTAGAAGGTTTCATTGCCCTCAACCAGCTCGGCGCCAGCCTGTACCAGGTCGCTCGCGAGGCGGCCGCGCTCGGCATCCTGTTCCTGGCGGCGTCGGGACTGGGCTTGTGGCGCTGGTGTTCCATGCCGTTCGGAACCACGGCGTCATCAGAATAGTCAGGACTCCAAGACGGCCCGGTCGGGCGGCAATTCCGGGGGTGGGAAATCAAGTCCCGGCCCGACAAAAAACCCACAGACCGTGCGGAACTTCTTTGTTAGCACTCCATCCCAGAGAGTGCTAATATTCCAGATCAGGAGGCACAGTACATGTCCATGACGCTTGCAAACCCCATCACCACCCCCGGCGCCGGCACCCTGGCCCTGGCAGGCGGCGTGGCGGGGCGCTCGCTCACCCTGCCCCCGCTGGGCAATCTGGACGCCTACATTTCGGCCGTCAACCGCATCCCCCTGCTCACGCAGGAAGAGGAGCGTGATGCCGCGCGCCGCCTGCGTGACCACAACGATCTGGAAGCGGCCAGCAAGCTGGTGATGTCGCACCTGCGGCTGGTGGTCTCGATCTCGCGCCAGTACCTGGGTTACGGCCTGCCCCACGGCGACCTGATCCAGGAAGGCAACATCGGCCTGATGAAGGCGGTCAAGCGTTTCGACCCCGACCAGGGCGTGCGCCTGGTCAGCTACGCCATCCACTGGATCAAGGCCGAAATCCACGAATACATCCTGAAAAACTGGCGCATGGTCAAGGTGGCCACCACCAAGGCCCAGCGCAAGCTGTTTTTCAATCTGCGCAGCCTCAAGCAGGGCTTCCGCGCCGGCGCCGCCGATGGCGATACCCACCGCGAGGCGCTGTCCGACGGCGAAATCGAGGTGGTGGCCCGTGACCTGAATGTCAAGCCCGAGGAAGTGCGCGAGATGGAAACGCGCATGGCCGGTGGCGATGTGGTGCTGGATCCCGCACCATCGGGCGACGGCGAAGAGGCCTTCGGCCCGATTGCCTATCTGGCCGACGCCAGCCACGAGCCGACCATGGTGCTGGAATCGGTCCAGCGTGACCACCTGGCCACCGAAGGCATCGCCCAGGCGCTGGAAGAGCTGGACGAGCGTTCGCGCCGTATCGTGACCGAGCGCTGGCTCAAGGTCAACGACGACGGCTCGGGCGGCAAGACGCTGCATGAGCTGGCCGCCGAATACGGCGTGAGTGCCGAGCGTATCCGCCAGATCGAGGCGGCGGCCATGAAGAAAATGCGCAAGACGCTGGCCGCCTTCGCCTGACCAGCTCAAATCCGCCACTGTCGCGTGGACGCCGCAGAGTCGCGCATTTTGTAACAAATAGGGCAAAAGGCGCCGAAAATGGCGCCCATGCTCCCATCGTGCGCCGCTGAAGGAACTGCGGCCGACCTGCGACCAACCCCGAGGAGTTGGCAGGGTCGGTGTTTGCTGCTCTTGCTGGCGCTGGTCTGGCTGATGCCGGCCGCGTTCGCGCAGGCGGAAGAAGACCCCGCCATTCTTGTCCCGCCGGGGCCCATCGAGCTGCGTGGCGAGAACCTGACCGTCCCGCTGGCAGACCGGAGCATGTACTGGGTGGATCGGGGTGGCGAGCTCGGCATTGATGACATCGAAGCCAGCCAGCACACGCTTCCCTGGGCCATCCGGCACGAGGGCAACATCACTGCCCTGGGCGAACAGGACGCCCTATGGATCCAGTTTGATGCCTGGGTGCGCGACACCGCGTCTCACTGGGAACTGGAGTTGTCCAGGACCGGCACCGACCTGGCCGTCCTGTACTACCGGGGCCCGGACGGCGCCTGGCATCGCCAGCAGGCCGGCGACCGCCTGCCGGTGAGCCAGTGGCATGCGCGCGACCGCTTCCCGGTTTTCACCCTGGATGCCTCCACTGGCAAACCGCAGCGGTACTGGCTGCGCATCGAGCACGCCCGTGTACCCTACGCGGCCGAGCTGTACATCCACGCGCACGGCAAACTGCGGGAGCACCGCATCCTGGAGCACTTCCTGCTGGGCGGATACTTCGGACTGGCACTGCTGCTGGTGCTCACGGCCCTTTTCAACGGGATCGTATTCCGGGACAAGTCCTTCCTCGCCTACGCCATCTACACGGGTCTGATGGCCTTCACCATGTCGGTCGGCCTGGGTGTGGCCGGGCAGATGCTATGGCCCGGGCATGCCGGCTGGGGTGGTCAGGCCGAGTTCCTGCTGCTGCCCGTCACGGGCATGGCCGGCCTGCTGTTCATCCGCGAAGTCTTCCAGTCGCGCCGCATCCACCGCCGGCTGGATCATGCCGTGATCTTCACGGCGATGATCTGGTGTGTCACCGTTGCCTGGGACCAGCTGCTGCCCAGCGTGGCCAGCTTGCGCGCCATCAGCATCGTCGGCGGGCTTGTCATGGCACTCACGGCCGTCATCCTCGCCGTGGCCTGGCGCACGGGCGAGCACTGGGCACGCTGGGTGGTACTCGGGTTCGTGCCGGTTCTCCTTGGGGGCATGACGCCGGTGCTGCGCAACTTCCACCTGCTCTCGGCCGGCTTTCTCTCGCAGTACGGGCTCGTGGCGGCGGCGGCGCTTGAGGCGCCGATCCTGCTCTACGGCCTGATGAAGCGCTCGTCGATGCAGCACGAGGCCCAGGCGCGGGCACGCGCGCTCGAACTGACCGAGCCCCTCACCGGCCTGACGAACCGCCACAACTGCATCCTGCGTCTGCATGACAGCCTGGTGCGCGCGCAACGCTACCACCACCAAAGCGCCCTGCTGGTGATCAATCTCGACAACCACGACTGGTTTCAGGAAAAACACGGGCGCGAGGTCGCTGACCGAGCCCTGGTGCTGACCGGCTCACTGCTGCGCTCGGTGGCGCGAGATGTGGACACGGCTGCCCGCATCGACGACCAGACGTTCGCACTGCTGATGGAAGGCCCGGTGCGAGGCCCCGAAGCGGTATCGGCCGCCACCGCCATCCTGGCCGGCGGCCTGCGCCCCTCGCCACAGTTGCCGGTGGGCGCTGCCCTGCGCTACAAGATTGTCGTTGCCCTGCTGCCCGACCCGTCCATCGACGTGCTCATGGACGCGCAGCAGCACCTGGCGTGGCTGCACGACGAGGCCAACGCGCTGCACTGGGACAAGCAGCGGAACATCGCGACAGTCAACTTCTGACCGTCGCGCGTATCGGCGCCACGGAAGGCTGTGCCGGAATCAGAACTCGCGGCGCAGCGCGGGGAACAGGATGACGTCGCGGATGCTCGGGCTGTCGGTCAGCAGCATCATGAGGCGGTCGATTCCGATGCCGCAGCCACCCGCCGGCGGCATGCCGTATTCGAGCGCGCGCACATAGTCGGCGTCGTAATACATGGCCTCATCGTCGCCGGCATCCTTGTTGGCCACCTGTGCCTGAAAGCGTGCAGCCTGGTCCTCGGCGTCATTCAACTCGGAGAAGGCGTTGCCAAACTCGCGGCCGGTGATGTAGAGCTCGAAGCGCTCGGTCACCTCGGGGCGCTCGTCGCTGGCACGAGCCAGAGGCGAGATCTCCGTGGGGTGCTCCATGATGAAGGTCGGGTTCCAGAGCTGTTCCTCGACTTTCTCCTCGAAGTACATCACCTGCAGCGCGGCCAGACTGCGGCTGGAGAGCTTGTCCTTCTCCTCGCTCAGACCCAGCTTGACGAGCTCCGCTCGCAGCCATGCAGCGTCATCGACCCGCTCGCCGGCGTCGGTGTACTTCTGGATCGCCTCGCGGATGGTCAGCCGCTCGAACGGCGCGCCGAGCTCGACGGTACGGTCCTGGTACTGCAGCGTGGTGCTGCCGCAAACGCGCTGGGCCACGGTGCGGATCAGCCGCTCGGTGAAGTCCATCAGATCGCGGTAGTTCCACCACGCCGCGTAGAACTCCATCATCGTGAACTCGGGGTTGTGGCGGACGCTGATGCCTTCGTTGCGGAAGTTACGATTGATCTCGAACACGCGCTCGAAACCACCCACCAGCAGCCGCTTGAGGTACAGCTCGGGCGCGATGCGCAGGAACATCTGCTGGTCCAGCGCGTTGTGGTGCGTTTCAAAGGGCTTGGCGTTCGCGCCACCGGGAATCGGATGCAGCATGGGCGTCTCGACTTCCAGGAAGCCCTCGCCCACCATGAATTCGCGGATCGCCGAGAGGGCCTGGCTGCGCGCCACGAAACGGCGCCGCGTGGCCTCGTCGGTCATCAGGTCGACATAGCGCTGGCGGTACTTCACCTCCTGATCCTGGATGCCGTGGAACTTGTCCGGCAGCGGACGCAGGCTTTTGGTGATCAGGCGCAAGCGATCGGCGTGGATCGTGAGCTCGCCCGTACGCGTGCGGATCAGCGTGCCCTCGGCGGCGATGATGTCGCCCAGGTCCCAGCGCTTGAAGTCTTCCAGCGTCTTCTCTCCGACACTGTCCTTGTTCAGGTAGATCTGGATGCGGCCGCCGGTCGGGCCGAAGGAGCCGTCCTGGATGGTCGCAAAGCAGGCCTTGCCCATCACGCGCTTGAGCATCATGCGGCCGGCCACGCTGGCGCGAACCGGCTCCGCCTCCAGCGCCTCCTTGGACGTCTCGCCGTGGCGGGTGAAGATGGCCTCGGCACTGTCCTGGGGCTTGAAATCGTTCGGGAAGGCGACGCCTTCGCCGCGCTGCTGCGCCTCCCGCAGGGCCTTGAGTTTCTCGCGGCGCTCGGCGATCAGTTGGTTCTCGTCGGTGGCGACTGCGACTGCGGGGGCGTGTTCTGTGGTCATGATCGGAAGAAAAAAACGGGCTGCGCCCGGACAGGCGCAACCCGTTATTGTAGTTTCCGGACGAAATCAGTGCCCCAGGTAGGCTTCCCGCACCCTCGGATCGACCAGCAGCTCCTTGCCCGTGCCGGTCATGGTGATCTCGCCCGAATCCATCACGTAGCCGCGGTCGGCGATCTGCAGTGCGCGCTGGGCGTTCTGCTCCACCAGCAGGATGGTCACGCCCTGCGAGGACACGTCGCGCACGACCTCGAAGATCTTGTCCACCATGATGGGCGACAGGCCCATGGACGGCTCGTCCAGCAGCAGCAGCTTGGGGTGGCACATGAGCGCGCGAGCCATGGCAAGCATCTGCTGCTCGCCCCCCGACATCGTGCCCGCGAGCTGGTCCTTGCGTTCCTTCAGGCGGGGAAAGATGCTGAACATGCGTTCGATGTCGTTGTCGATGCCCTTCTTGTCCGAGCGGATGTAGGCGCCCATCAGCAGGTTTTCCGTGATGGTCATGCGGGTGAAGATACCGCGTCCCTCGGGCACCATGGCCAGCCCCTGCTTGACCAGGTCCCATGCCCCGCGGCCCTTGGTGTCCTGCCCCTGGTATTCGATCGTGCCGCCCTCGATGGCGAGCGAGCCGGTGATGGCCTTCATGGTGGTGGTCTTGCCGGCGCCGTTGGAGCCGATGAGGGTGATCAGTTCGCCCTCGCGCACTTCCATGTCGATGCCCTTGACGGCCTTGATGCCGCCGTAGGAGACCTTCAGACCGCTGACTTTGAGTAGTGTGTTTGCCATGTTCCTGTCCATCCTCGCTCAAGCGCCGCCCGTGCCCAGATAGGCTTCGATCACCTTGGGGTCCTTCTGAACTTCGGCAGGCGTGCCCGAGGACAGCTGCTTGCCGTAGTCGAGCACGGTCACCCGGTCGCACAGGCCCATCACCAGTTTGACGTCGTGCTCGATGAGCAGGATGGTGCGGTTGTCATTGCGGATGCGGTCGATCAGCTCGCGCAGCTGCACTTTCTCGGTGGCGTTCATGCCGGCAGCCGGCTCGTCCAGCGCGATCAGCTGCGGATCGGTGGCCAGTGCGCGGGCAATCTCCAGCCGGCGCTGATCGCCGTAGCTGAGGGTGCGCGACTTGTAATCGGCAAAGCGCGCGATGCCAACGTAATCCAGCAGCTCCATCGCGCGTTCGCGGATGGCCGCCTCCTCACGCTTGAAGCCGGACGTGCGCAGAATGGCGCCCACAAGGCCCGAATGGGTGCGCACATGTCGCCCGACCATCACGTTCTCCAGCGCCGTCATTTCGGGAAAGAGCCGGATGTTCTGGAAGGTGCGGGCGATGCCGGCCTTGGCCACCTCGTGCACCGCGGTGGGCGTGTAGGGCTTGCCGGCCAGCTCGAAGGTGCCGCTGTCCGGCGTGTAGAGCCCGGTCAGCACGTTGAAGAAGGTGGTCTTGCCGGCGCCGTTGGGGCCGATGAGGCCGTAGACCTGACCCCGCTGGATCTCGATGCCCACGTCACTCAGCGCCTGCAGGCCGCCAAAGCGCTTGGACACGTTCGCTACTTTGAGAATGATGTCGCTCATGGTGATGGTGTCCTCTTGCTCACTTGGCCAGGGATTTGCCGTGCTCCGGTGCGGGCCACAGGCCCTTCGGACGCAGCAGCATCACCACCACCATGGCCAGCGCGATCAGCAGCTGGCGCAGGATCTCCGGCCCCAGGCGGCCACCGGTCATCTCGGTCAGCGGACCGGCCACGTGGCGCAGCACTTCGGGCAGACCGGCCAGCATCAGCGCCCCCAGGATCACGCCCGGGATGTGGCCGATACCGCCGAGAACCACCATCGCCACCACCATCACCGACTCCATCAGAGCGAAGGACTCGGGTGAAACGAAACGCTGGAACGACGCAAACAGCACGCCGGAGACACCACCGAAGGTGGCGCCCATGCCGAAGGCCAGGAGCTTGAGGTTGCGGGTGTTCAGGCCCATCGCCTTGGCTGCGACCTCGTCCTCGCGCACCGCCATCCAGGCGCGGCCGATGCGCGAGTCCTGCAGACGGTAGGAAACGATGATCGTCAGGATAACGAAGAACAGGAACAGGTAGTAGTAGAGCGTGACCGGCTGGATGGTGTAACTCCAGTCGCCGATCTCCAGCGTGTGGCGCCGGCCCATGTTGAAGCCGAAGACGGACAGCGCATCGATCTGGCTCAGGCCCTTCGGACCGTTGGTGATGTTGATCGGACGGTCGAGGTTGAGCAGGAAGATGCGGATGATCTCGCCGAAGCCCAGCGTGACGATGGCCAGGTAGTCACCGCGCAGCTTGAGCGTGGGCGCGCCCAGAACCATGCCGACAATGCCGGCCAGCGCCGCCGCCACGATCATCACGAGCCAGATGTTGACGTGCAGCCCGTTGGGGAACATCGCCTTGATGGCAGGGAAGGTGTCGGCCAGGTGCGGCGAGGCCAGCAGGCCATAGAGGTAGGCACCGACCGCGAAGAACGCGATGTAGCCCAGGTCGAGCAGGCCGGCGTAGCCGACCACGATGTTCAGGCCGAGGGCCAGCAGCACGTACAGCAGCGCGATGTCGACGATGCGCGCCCACGAGTTGCTGCCGGTCGCCTGCAGGAGGATGGGCAGCGCCAGCAGCGCCACCACGGCGATGGCGTAGCCGATGTATTTGCCGATGTTGGAATTCGTCATGATGCAGCTCCTCCGGTCTCAGGCGCGATCGGCCACACGCTCGCCCAGCAGGCCCGACGGACGCAGGGTCAGCACCAGCGCCAGCACCACGAAGGCAAAGATGTCCACGTACTGGCTGCCCAGGAAGCCGCCGGTGAGGGCACCGAGGTAGCCGGCACCCAGCGCCTCGATCAGCCCCAGCGCGACACCGCCCACGACCGCACCGGCCAGGTTGCCGATGCCGCCCATGACGGCCGCCACGAAAGCCTTGAGCCCCGGCATGAAGCCCATGGCGTGCTGCACGGTGCCGTAGTTGGACGCCCACATCACGCCGGCGATGGCGGCCAGCATGGCGCCGATGATGAAGGTGGCCGAGATGACCACGTCGGGCTTGATGCCCATGAGGGCGGCCACGCGCGGGTTTTCCGCCGTGGCCCGCATCGCACGCCCCAGGTTGGTGCGGTTGACCAGCCACATCAGCAAGGCCAGCGTGATCACGGTTGTCGCCAGGATGGTGATCTGCGTGACCGAGATGACCGCGCCACCAATGTGGATCGGCTCACGAGACAGCATCGAAGGATACGGCTTGGGGTTGGGCTTCCAGATGATCATGGCCATCGTCTGCAGCAACAGCGACATCCCGATGGCGGTGATCAGCGGCGCCAGCCGTGGCGAGTTGCGCAGCGGCCGGTAGGCCAGTTTCTCGATCGTGAAGTTCAGAGCTGCGCACACGACCATCGCGATCAGTGTGGCCATGGCAAGGATGGCCCATCCGGGCATGCCCACCGAGGCATCAAGCATGGCCCGGATGATGGTCCAGCTGGTCAGCGCGCCGACCATGAGCACATCCCCGTGCGCGAAGTTGATGAGTCCGATGATGCCGTACACCATGGTGTACCCCAGCGCCACCAACGCATACATGCTGCCCAGGACCAGACCGTTGATGATCTGCTGTAGCAAGACGTCCATGAATGTTCTCCGTGTTTGTGACAGGCCGGGACCGACCACAGGCTCCACTCCCTGACCCTGGTGCGGTCGGAAGTCCCGATTTCGTACCCGTTGGACTTAGCAAAAATCCCGCCAGGTTTATCCCGTCTCCATAGGAACCTGGCGGGGTGGTGGCGGATTTTAGCCAACGCCTTTTGTGCACCTGATGGGTGCAAGTCCTTAATTGACGCGGGTTTACCCTTGGTTGGGACCCCCGAAAAAACCCTACATCAGCGGGACAGGCGTGGCATTAGTTTTTCTGATCGTTCAGCTCCCTTAACTCTTTCAGCTTATCGCCAATGCGGATTTCCAGTCCACGCGGTACCGGCCGGTAAAACTGCGTGTCCGGCATGCCATCGGGCAGATATCGTTCGCCGGCTGCAAATCCGCCCTCCTCGTCGTGCGCGTAGCGGTAGCCCTTGCCGTAGTCCAGCTCCTTCATCAGCCGGGTGGGGGCATTGCGCAGGCGCAGCGGCACCGGGCGGCTGCCGTCCTTCTTCACGAATGCCTTGGCCTCATTGAAGGCCTTGTACACCGCATTGGACTTGGGCGCGACCGCCAGATACACCACGCATTCGGCCAGCGCCAGTTCGCCTTCGGGTGAACCCAGACGTTCGTAGACCTCGGCCGCGTCAAGCGCCAGCCGCAGCGCGCGCGGATCTGCCAATCCGATGTCCTCGGCGGCCATGCGGATGAGGCGCCGCGCCACATACCGCGGATCCGCGCCGCCATCGATCATGCGGACGAACCAGTACAACGCCGCATCCGGGTCGGAGCCGCGCACGCTCTTGTGCAGCGCGCTGATGGTGTCGTAGAACTGCTCGCCGCCCTTGTCGTAGCGCCGCATCCGTTCGCCCAGCACCTTGAGCACCCAGGCATCGGTCAGCTCGGCCAGCTTTTCCCGGCCGGCGGCAACGCTCAGCGTTTCCAGCGTGTTGAGCAGGCGCCGGGCATCGCCGTCGGCGTAGGCGACGAGGCGGTCCATCGCGGCCTTCTCGATGACCGGCACCGCGCCGATGTCCTGCGCACGGGCCACCAGCTGGTGCAGCTCGTCCTCGCCCAGTGGCTGCAGCACATACACCGCTGCGCGCGAGAGCAGGGCCGAGTTGACCTCGAACGACGGGTTCTCGGTGGTGGCGCCGATGAAGGTGAACAGGCCGCTCTCGACGTGCGGCAGGAAGGCGTCCTGCTGGCTCTTGTTGAACCGGTGTACCTCGTCGACGAAAACGATGGTGCGCTGGGCATGCAGGCCGCTGCGCGCCGACTCTGCCAGCTCCACGGCATCTCGGATGTCCTTGACGCCACCGAGCACGGCACTGATGGTGATGAACTGGGCATCGAAGGCATCGGCCATCAGGCGCGCGATCGTGGTCTTGCCCACGCCAGGGGGTCCCCAGAGGATGCAGCTATGTGGCTGACCCGACTCGAACGCCAGCCGCAGGGCCATGCCCTCGCCGAGCAGATGCTGCTGGCCGATCACTTCGCCCAGCGTGCGCGGCCGCAGGCGTTCGGCCAGCGGCTGGTGGTGTGCTGCCGCCGCAGCGGCAGAAGCGGAAAAGGAAGTTGCCATCCGGCGGTTATAGCCCAGCCGCCGGCATTGTGCGCCTCGTCCGCTCAGCCCACCGATCCGAGCACGGCACCGGCAGGCACCGTCTGGCCGGCGGCCACCGCGTGCTGCAGCACGCCGGCCACGGGTGCCGTGATCTGCGTCTCCATCTTCATGGCTTCCATCACGGCCACCACGTCACCGGCCTGGACGGTTTCGCCCGCAGCCACGCGCCAGGCAAGCAGCGACCCGGCGATGGGCGCCACGATGTGGTTGCCAACCGGCTGGGCCGCGGAAACCGGGGCCACGGCAGGCGTGACCATGACCGGCGCGAGGGCAGCACCCGGTGTGCTTGCCAGCAGCGAAGCCGGCAAACCGAGCGACACACGCCGGCCATCGACCTCGATGAAGCTGCGCACCAGCGGCGCCTCCTGCGCGGGTTCCGGACGCGGCGCGATGCCCATGCGTTGGGCAAAGGCGGTCTCGATCCAGCGCGTGTGGACGTTGAAGCCGTCCTCGCCCGAGAAATCACGGTCCTGCAAGACAGCACGGTGGAAAGGCAGCACCGAGGCCACGCCCTCGATGCGGAACTCGGCCAGGGCACGGCGCGCGCGCGCCAGCGCCTGCTCGCGCGTGGCACCGGTGACCACCAGCTTGGCCATCATGGAATCGAACAGTCCCGACACGCTGCCGCCAGCGCATACCCCGCTGTCCACGCGCACGCCCGGACCGCTGGGCGCCTCGAATGCCGTGAGGGCTCCAGGCGTGGGCAGGTAGCCCCGCCCCGGGTCCTCGGCGTTGATCCGGAACTCGATGCTGTGGCCGCGCGGCACCGGTGTTTCGCGCACCGCCAGCGGCAGACCGTCAGCAATTCGCAGTTGCTCCACCACCAGATCAATGCCGGTCGTCTCCTCGGTCACGGGGTGCTCCACCTGCAAGCGGGTATTCACTTCCAGGAACGAGATCTGGCCGTCGCGCGCAAGCAGGAACTCGACCGTGCCCGCACCCACGTAGCCGGCCTCGGCACAGATGGCACGCGCCGCCTCGTGGATGCGCTGTCGCCGCGCATCATCCAGGAAGGGCGCGGGCGCCTCTTCCACCAGCTTCTGGTTGCGGCGCTGCAGGGAGCAGTCGCGCGTGCCCAGCACGACGACATGGCCGTGCGTGTCGGCCAGCACCTGCGCCTCCACGTGCCGCGGGCGGTCCAGGAACTGCTCGACAAAGCACTCGCCACGGCCAAAGGCCGTCGTGGCCTCGCGCACCGCCGATTCATACAGCTCGGCCACCTCGTCCATGCGCCAGGCCACTTTCAGACCTCGGCCACCACCGCCGAACGCAGCCTTGATCGCGATCGGCAGGCCGTGGTACTCGGCAAAGGCCAGCACTTCGGACGCGTCCTTCACAGGCTCGGGCGTGCCGGCCACCAGGGGGGCGCCCACCTTCTGCGCGATCCGGCGCGCGGCGACCTTGTCGCCCAGCGCCTCGATGGTCTCGGGCCGGGGACCGATCCAGACCAGGCCGGCGTCGATCACCGCACGTGCGAACTCGGCGCGCTCCGACAGGAAGCCATAGCCCGGGTGCACCGCATCGGCACCGCTGCGGCGCGCGATGTCGAGCAGCTTGTCGATGCGCAGGTAGGTGTCTGCCGCCCGCTCGCCCTGCAGGCCCCAGGCCTCGTCGGCCATGCGCACATGCAGGGCGTCGGCGTCGCCGTCGGCATAGACGGCCACCGATTTCACGCCGTAATCGGCACAGGCGCGCGCAATGCGCACGGCGATCTCGCCACGATTGGCAATCAGGACTTTGGTGATCATGCGATACCTTCTTCAGTCGGTGGGATTCCGGAAATGCCGATGGCCCCGAAGGAACCGGTGGCACGAAAACGCAGGCGTGCGCCGACCGGAATCTGCGCGGCCAGATCAAGGTGGTAGCTGGCCACCGCCGCGATGACGGGGTAGCCGCCGGTCAGGGGATGGTCGGCCAGGAACAGCACGGGCTGGCCGTTGGCGGGCACCTGGATGGCGCCCAGCACGGTGCCTTCGCTCGGCAACTCGCCCGTGCATGCCCTCTCGAGAGGAACATCGCCTTCCAGGCGCATCCCGACCCGGTCGGAGCGCGGGGTCACACGCCACGCCTGCCCGAGCAGCGAGTCCACCGCACCGGCCGTGAACCAGTCGGTACGCGGCCCCAGCACCACGTCCAGCGTGACGTCGCTCCCGGCTGCGGGCAAGTCCTGCGGTGGCGTCTCATCAGGCATCACCGAGTCCAGGCGCTCACCGGGTACAGCGGCGCCCACGACCAGTGCCTGGCCGGACACCAGCGGCGACGGTCCCACGCGGGCGAGCGTGTCGGTGGAACAGCTGCCCAGCACGGGCTCGACGCCAAAACCGCCGCGCGCGGCCACATAGCAGCGCACACCGGCGTCAGGAAACCCGATGGTCAGCACATCGCCATCGTCCAGCGCCAGGGGGCGATCCATGGCGGCAGGCCATGAGCGGCCTTCGGCGTCCGTCAGTGTCAAGGACACCCTTGCCCCGGTCACGGCCGCTACCACATGGCCCTGGCAACGCAGGCGAAGCCCGCCGAGCAGGTTCTCCAGCGCCGGTGTGTCACTGGGATTGCCGACGATGCGGTTGGCACGGCGCAAGGCCCCCCTGTCCAGCGCACCCGAGGCCGACACCCCCATACCGGTGTACCCCGGTCGGCCCAGATCCTGGAACAGCGTCTGCAAACCTGTGGATTCGACCATCAGAGCGTTGCCGGCATGGTGCCCGAGACCCGCACCCGCCTTGCTGGTGGGCACCTCGAGAGAAGCCCCCTCGCCCGGCAAGCTGTAGATGGCACCCGGACGGTCCATGTCGATGAAACGGACACGCTGACCCGGCTGCACCAGCGCCGGCTCGGCACGCTGCAGATCCCACATGCGGCAAGGCGTGACCCCGAGCAGCTGCCAGCCCCCCGGGCTGTCCGCCGGGTACACGGCGCTGAAGTCGCCAGCCACCGCCACCGACCCGGCCGGCACGCGGGTGCGCGGCGCCGACCGACGCGGGATCTGGAAACTGGGATGACCGCCGGCCAGATAGACAAAGCCCGGTGCGAAACCCGCGAACGCGGCCAGGTACTCGCATCCCGTGTGACGTTCGATCACTTCAGGCACGCCGACCCCCAGCAGGCCAGCCACCTCCTCCAGATCCGCTCCGTTGTAGCGGACAGGGATTTCGACAAGTTTCCCCACGGTGGCCGATTCACCGCCCGACGGCCGGGCCAACGTCTTGTACAGGCGCCGCGCATGCTCAGCCACCCGCTCCGCCACGACCGCCGATGGCCGGAAAGACACCAGCAGGGTGCGCGCGGCAGGCACGATCTCTTCCACGCCCGGCAAAGGTGCCTGCTGCCAGGCCTGGAACAGTGCCAGCGTCTGGCGCAGATCCTCCAGCTCCACGAGCACGGCCTGGTCGCCGGCCGGCAGGACACGGATCACGGGCGAACCCCTTCAGTGTCCGACGTGAATGACTTGATCGGAATGCCTGCTGCCTGCAGCCGCTCGCGCAACCGGCGCGCCATGGCCACGGCGCCCGGGCTGTCGCCGTGCACGCAGATGGAGTCCGCCTCCAGGCGCACGCGCTTGCCCGAGACCGACACGATCTCGCCCGTTTCCACCAGGCGCAGCATGCGCTCGGCCACCAGATCCGGGTCATGCAGCACGGCGCCCTCCAGACGGCGCGACAGCAGTTCTCCATCATCCGTGTAGGCGCGGTCCGCAAAGGCCTCCGACGCCGTGCGCACCCCCCGCTCCTGCGCGCGTCGCAGCAACGGCGAGCCCGCCAGCCCCATCAGCACCAGCCCCGGATCGACCTCGAGGATGGCCGTGATGACGTCCTGCCCCTGTCGCTCATCGTGCGCGATGGTGTTGTACAGCGCGCCATGCGGCTTCACATAGCTGACCCGCGTGCCGGCCGCGGCCGCCAGGCCCTGCAGGGCACCGATCTGGTAGATCACGTCGGCCACCAGCTCGCGGCTCGTCGGATCCATGTTGCGCCGTCCGAACCCCACAAGATCGGGATAGGCGACATGCGCGCCCACGGCGACGCCATTGGCAGCCGCATCGCGCAGGGTTTTGAGGATGCCCGCCGGATCACCGGCATGGAAGCCGCAGGCCACATTGGCGCTGGTCACGATGGCCAGCATTGCCGCGTCATCCCCCATCTTCCAGGCACCGTAGCTTTCGCCCAGGTCGCTGTTCAAATCCATGTCCGCTCCTTATGATTCAAAAATTCAAGGGTGATTGTTGAGCAATCGACCCGGACCGCCACACAACGTTCTGTTCTTCACTGCATGCCAGCCCGACATTTCCCCGTTCCCGCCAGCTCGCCCAGCCTGACCGACTCCGTCGCCGAAACCATCCGGCAACGGCTCATCCAGGGGCAGCTGCGGGCTGGCCAGCGCCTGTCCGAAGCGGCGATGAGCGAGCAGCTCGACATCTCGCGCAACACGCTGCGCGAAGTGTTCCGCATCCTCATCAAGGAAGGCCTGCTGCGCCACGAACCCAATCGCGGGGTCTCGGTGGTGGTGCCCAGCATGGCCGACATCATCGACATCTACCGCGTGCGCCGCCTCATCGAATGCCAGGCATTGGCCCAGGCCTGGCCCCGGCATCCGGCGCACCAGCGCATGAAGGCAGCGCTCGACAAGGCCGTGCAGGCGCGCGACGCGGGCGACTGGCTGCAGGTGGGCTCGGCCAACATGGAGTTCCATGCGGGCATCGTCGCGCTGGCCGACAGCCCAAGGCTGTCCGCCATGTTCTCGGACATCGTGGCCGAACTGCGCCTGGCCTTCGGCCTGGTGGACGACCCCGAATACCTGCACGCGCCCTACATCGATCAAAACGCTCACCTGCTGCAACTGTTTACCGATGGCAAGACCGCCGAGGCCGCCAAGACGCTGGAGGACTACCTGATCCATTCCGAGCGCATGGTGCTGGCCGTGTACGCCCGCCACGTGGACTGAGACCCGGCCAAACCCCGGCAGGACCGCTGCCCGCCGGGCCTCGCACGCATCAGGCCCTCATATTGTTCAACAACTCAAAAAGGATAACCAAACAAAAATAACTTAACTCAACCACAAAACATGAACATTGTTGGTTTCACCTATATTCCTTGTTGACCAACCGTGTTAATGTCCGGCACGGCTGTTGCACAGCCGTCGACGC
>JAEZLX010000006.1 GCA_023415035.1 Pseudomonadota bacterium
TATATGGTTGTTTTGCCTGGCACGCCCAACGCGCCAAACATCACGGCCGCACTCGGCCCAGTGTTGGCACCTGATGCCGTCCTCGTCTCAGATTCAGCCAGCGCGTACAAGACCGCCGCCAAGATCCCGGGGGTTGTCAGTCGGCAGATTCCGAGCGGCACCCACAAGCTTGGGCCGTATCACATACAGAACGTCAACGCACTTCACAGCCGCATCAAGGACTGGTTCAGGCCCTTCAAGGGGGTGGCGACCAAGAACCTGCCTGTCTACCTGGCTTGGTTCCGGTTCTTCGACGAAACCGGCTGGGTGCGCGCCCCTGGAGAGTTCCTCCGAGACGCCATATCCAGACCGCGCGTCAAGGCCAGTTCCTCTATGTGATGGCCGGATTCGGGCTTTCTACAACACGATTAGGTGACAGAGCCAAAAAATTTGTCGCGATGCGATCCAGTCTCAAAGTTGAACAGTCGCCTGAGAAGAAAGTGCCAACCATTTGATTTGGCTGTTGTTTTTTGGCGTCTAGGGGAGGATTTCCGATTGTGGCCACTGTGTGCAAACGGTTATCGTGTATCCGTTTGCAAGAACTACTGTCGTTGAGGGACCCATATGCGCTGGATAAAACCTGGGATCCGTCACAGCATTTCTGCCCTGCTGGGCATCGATATGCGCAAGCACTCGCCCGAATCGCTGGAGCCCGTGCGGCAGGCGATGCTGGATGTGCTCGGCACCGAAGGCGCCGCCAGCAATCCGCAGCTGAGCAAACGCCTGCAGTATCTGCACGACATCCACGCCCTGTGGTACGCGCGCTCGGAAATGGTGTCCGTGCTCAGCGGCCTGCACGGCGAGGCCCGCGCGGTCGAGATGGTGCGCAACCTCACGCCCCTGTTCGAAGGGCGCCTGCCAGCCTCCATGCTCGAATCGGCGCGCAGCCACCGCTGAACGCCCGATCCGTCGCAGCCAATCTTTCGCTTAGCCCCAGTACAGCAGGGCATCGCGCCCCTGCACCATCAGGTCGACCTTTCCACCCACAGGCAGCAGCACCTTGGTCGGCACATGCCCGTAAGGCAAGCCCGTGAACACCGGCGTGCGGGTTTGCGAACGCAGCCAGTCCACCACCGTCGACAGGCGAAAGCCCCGGTCGTGTGGAACCGTCCGGTATTCGGTAAATCCTCCCAGCAGCACGGCCTTTTGGCGGTCAAGAATGCCCGCGTACAGCAGCTGTGTGAGGGTGCGCTCGATCCGGTACGGGTGTTCGTTCACGTCCTCCAGAAACAGAATGCCCTTTTCCGGCGCCGGCAGCCATGGGGTGCCCACCAGAGATGCCAGTACCGACAGATTGCCGCCCCAGAGCGTGGCGCCCTTGACGGACCAGCCGGCTTCTCCGATCGCCTGCTGCACCTTGGCCCCCTGCGCGGCGAGGTCCGCCTTGGGCAGTTGCCAACCGGCTCCCTCGCCATGTCCGCAGGCCAGATCGTCAAAGCACGCCAGCATGATGTCGTCGGGATCGTCCTCGGTGCCAAAATCCGCGCACAGGCCGGGCCCCGCCCATGTGATGGCACCGGTCTTGGCGAGCACCGCATTCTGGAGTGCCGTGAAGTCGCTGATCCCGACGAACTGCGTACCTTTTTCAATGGCCTTGGCGATGCGTGCGTAAGGCAGGCGAGGTAACAGCCGGGTGATGCCGTAGCCGCCGCGCGAGATCAGCGCGATGTCGGCACCGCTGGCCGCCGCCCGTGAAATGGCCGCCAGCCGCGCGTCGTCATCGCCCGCAAACCGCTGGCTGCTGCCCAGCGCCGCTTCGTCGATCTCGACCTCATGACCCAGGGCCTTGAGCCTGGCCAGGCCGCGGCGGAAGGCGGCCTTATCGCGCACAGCACCGGACGGAGAAAAAATGTAGATATGGCTCATGTCTTGAGAGTCGTTAGCTTTGGATGTTCCGGAAATGGCGCAATGCGTGCGCGGCCAGGGTACTGTCACGGTCCGTGCACCGCACCTCCCATGTGAGGCCCCGCCACTCATCCTGCCAGAAACGGCGAGCCGGGGCTGAGACGGCGTCCCAATCCTCACGTGCCGGCCACCCCTTGGCGAAAGCCCGGATCGCCGCCTGGTGGCCTCGGTCCGGAAAGGGTTCGGCCTGGCCGGGTCGATCGCCTGTGAAAGGCGTCGGTGGCACGTCGCCCACGCACTCGTTGATGGCCAGCAGGCCCGCGAAACGCTCAGGCGCGCCCAACGGCAGGGTTCTGCCCAGGCCTGCCCCCCACCCCGACAGCACAAGGATCACATGCCGCAGGTCCAGACGCTCCAGCAGTTCGAGCAGCACCTGCCGATGCCAGCCGAAGCGGTGCGCGGACTCGCGTTTGGGTTTGTCGCTTCGACCAAAACCGATCAGGTCGGGTGCCACGATACGGTCGCCTGCCGCGAGCCACACCGGCAGCATCCGCCGGAAATCGTGACTCCATCCGGGGATGTCATGCAGGCATAGCCACGTGAGCTTCGCATCGGCAGGCCCCTCATCCAGGTAGTGCAGGCGAAGGCCGTCCAGGCTGGGGAGATCCGACACATAGTGCGGTGCCCAGGGGAAGTCGGGGAGCATGGCAAAGCGCTGGTCAGGCGTTCGCAGGGCATCCTCGCGCAGGGGCATCGCGACAGCTTTCTGCCGCGTTCGCCGCTCCTGGAAGAAAGAGCTGAGCATCAGCCCGCAGTCTTCGGCCAGCACCCCGCTCGTCACGGTGGTCTGGTGGTTGAGCTGCGTCTGGCCGAACAGGTCGATCACCGAGCCCGCCGCGCCCGTCTTGGGGTCTCGCGCGCCGTAGACGACCCGGCGCACCCGGGCGTGCAGCAGCGCACCCGTGCACATGGGGCACGGCTCCAGCGTCACGTAGAGGTCGCAGCCGTCCAGCCGGTAGTTGCCCAGCCGCTGGCCGGCCGCGCGCAGCGCGACCACTTCGGCGTGGGCGCTCGGGTCGCGCGCCGCAATCGGCTGGTTGCTGCCCGTGGCAATAACATCGCCGTTACGCACCACAACGGCCCCCACCGGAACCTCGCCAGCCTCGGCCGCCCTCCGCGCTTCGGCCAGCGCCAGGCGCATGTAATCCTCGTCGCTCATCGGGCGGATTGTCGCCGATCAAAACTGGTGCAGTCGGGTTGACGACGGCCAGGGCATTGCCGATACTGACGGGCTTTCGCTAGGTTCCGGCCCGCGATCATTCGCTTTCCCCCAATCCACCATCGCTGCGACACCCCTGTGTTGCCTTCCATCGCCTTGTCTTCCTCGATTCGACGCATTGCCATTTGCACCGGCGGCGGTGACGCCCCGGGCCTGAACGCTGTCATCCGCGCAGTCACGCTGGCCGCCTCGAAACAGGGCTGGGAGTGCTACGGCATCCGCGATGGCTACAACGGCATCCTTTATCCCGAGCGCTATCCCGAGGGCGGCGTGTTCCGCCTCACGCCCGAGCGCGTGCGCGGCATCGCGCATCTGGGCGGCACGATTCTGGGCACCACCAACAAGGGCAATCCCCTGCAATTCCCGGTGCCCCAGCGCGACGGTACGGTGACCCACATCGACCGCGGCGATGACATCGTCGGCTACTTTGCGCGCCAGGGCATTGACGCACTCGTGGCGGTCGGTGGCGATGGCTCGCTGACGATCGCGCATGAGTTGCACCAGCGCGGGCTGCGCGTGGTCGGCGTGCCCAAGACCATCGACAACGACCTGGACAAGACCTTCACCACGTTCGGCTTCGATACCGCGGTGTCCTTCGCCACCGAGTGCCTGGACCGCCTGCACAGCACCGCCGAAAGCCACCAGCGCGTGATGGTGGTCGAAGTGATGGGCCGCTACGCCGGCTGGATCGCGCTGCACGCAGGCATTGCCGGTGGCGCGCACGCTATCCTCCTGCCTGAAATCCCTTTCGATCTGGACAAGGTGGCCGACAAGATCCGCCACCGCGACGCGCTGGGCCGCATGTACTCGATTGTGGTGGTGGCCGAAGGCGCCATGCCTGCCGGAGGTCGGCGTGCCGTGCTGGAGGCCGGTGACGCCGGGCGCTCGGAACGGTTGGGCGGCATCGGCGAGCAGGTGGCCCGCGCGTTGGGCGAGTGCACCGGCAAGGACGCCCGCGCGGTCGTGCTCGGACACCTGCTGCGCGGCGGCAGTCCCACTTCGTTCGACCGCCTGGCTTCGCTGCGCTTTGGCACCGCGGCCGTGCGCGCGCTGACCCATGGCCACAGCGGCGTGATGGTTGCCCTCGCCTACCCCGACGTGAACTACGTGCCGCTTGAAGAGGTGGCCGGCCGCATGAAGAGCGTGCCACTGGAGAGCGATACGCTCCACACCGCCCGCGACCTGGGCATCTGCCTGGGCGATTGAGCCACGCGCATCCCCGGCGCCACCAGCCTGGCCGCTCTGGTCCCATCTGCCGGGGAAGCGCGTCTCTATTCCGCACCACACGACAGGGAACGGCACTTGACCGAAAATATTCGGCACAACGCATCAACTACCCTGTCTATGGAACCGAGCGCAGCTTCCTCGCTGCGGTCAGCCCGAAGGACCTGGCGGTCCCCCGCCAGACACTGAACCGGATTTTCAACAGCATCCCGGACAGTAGGGCCACAGCGCATCGCCCCGATCCGCGCCACAGGCGTGCCAAGCCACGCCTGTATCAACCTGTCCGTTCTCGCTCCGACCCCATGCCCCACCCCACCTTGCAACCGGCCACCCCGCCGAGGGTTTCGCTGGCCCTGCAGGACTTCATTGCGCTGACCGGAGCGTTGTCCATGCACATTTTCGTGCCCGCGCTCCCCGGCGCAGCACGCGACCTTCACGTCGATGCGCAGACGGTACAGATGGCCATCACCATCTACATCCTGGGGCTTGTGGTAGGGCAGCTCGTGTATGGGCCCATTGCCGATGTCATCGGCCGCCGGCCGGCCATCCTCGGGGCCATGGCCATCTATATCGGTGGTCCCGTGGCCAGCGGGCTGGCACCGTCGGCCAGGTTCCTGGCCATCGCGCGCTTCGTTCAGGCCCTGGGCGGTGCCTGGGGCCTCGCCCTGTCACGCGTCATCGTGGCCGACACGAGCAGGGGCACGCAGGCGACCGAGCGCATCGCCATCCTCAACATGATCCTCCTCATCGGCCCTGGTGTGGCGCCCATCCTGGGGGCCTACATTGCCGAGGCAACGGGCTGGCGCTCGATCTTTCTGGATTTGGCGGCCTGCGCGATCTGCTGCACAACCGGCAATTCATGCGCGTGGCCACCGGCGGCGCGTTCGGCTCCACAGCAGCCTATGCCTACTTCGTGTCCGCGCCATTCATCCTCGGCAACGACATGGGCCTGAGCGTTCAGGCAGTCGGCTACTGCATCGGCAGCGCGCTTACTCGCTGCTCGCCGTGGCGACCAGCTTCCTGTTACTGGCCGGCGCGGTCTTTCATGTGCTGACGCCGTTGCGGGTCATCGTGCTCAGCCTGGTGACGCTGTTTGCCGCTGGCGGCCTCGGGCCGCTGTCCATCGGCATCTCTCTGCGACTGGCAGGCGCTAACGCCGCATCAGGCGCAGGCCTTTACGGGTGCCTCCAGATGCTCAGTGGGGTGCTGTGCAGCTCCGCTGCCGGACTTTTCCTGGATCACCAGCTGGGATGCGGTCTGGTGCTCTTCGCCGGCTATGCGATCTGTGCCATGAAGCTGCTGCGATCGCACCGACCCGGCCGCAAGGCGGATCCATCGTAGCCCGCCCGTGAGGAGGTACCCTGCCCTCAGTCGCGGTCCTCATCGTCAGGAATCACTTCGGCCTGGACCAGTTCCTCCGGCATCGGGGTGTTCTCCATCCACACAGCGCCATCAGCTTCGCGCAACGTCCGATCCGGCGGGGCATACTCGTAGCCGGTCTTACCCCCTGTCCGCACCCGCCGTCCATACTGGACCAGGTGTTCACCGGTCAGCATGTTCCAGCTGAGCTTAAGCGGCGCATGGGCGCCGGTGCGGCTGTAACGCTCGGCGTCCAGACCAATCAGCCGCATGCGCCCTTCTGCCGGGGCGAAGCGGTAGCGGTAAGTGGCTTTGGTGACCGTCTCAGCGCCAGTGGCGTCCTTCAGCACCAGGACGTTGCGTCGCAGCGAAAGTCCCGCGGGCGCCAAGGCGCCGTCCGGCAGGCCGGTTTCGCCGATCACTCGATAGCCCGTCCGAGCGCCCTCCCGGAATCCGGCCAATACCAGCAGGATGCGACCATAGGCGCGGCCGACGACGGCGGTGTCAGGCAGACCGTCACCCGTGAGGTCGGCATCCAGACGCGCCTCGATTTCTGCCCCGTTGGCAAGATGAATCTTCAGTTCCGCATCCGACGGCGGGGCCAGAGGCGAACTCGTGTACGCCGGCCCGGACGCGATCAGCACCGACAAGACGATCAGACCTGATTTGTTCATCCGGTTGTCCTCCGGGTTGGCTTTACCGCATCATAGGTCCTGCGGGCCAATCTCGGGCGTCATCGGCAGACCTTCGTCATCGAACAGATGACGCGTTCGCGCCGCCGACTACTTCGGCGCGTCAGAGGTGCGTCCGGCAGGCATCTGCGGTTCTCCGGAGGCCTTCTTTTTCTGCTTGCCCTGATCGTAGTGCCACTTGATGGCGAAAAACATGCAGGTACCGAACACCAGAACCTTGAACGTGATGAAAACGACTGGAACCCAGTCCATTGCAATACCTTCTTCGTCTGAAGTGAGGAAGCCTCACCTCGAAAATGCCTGAATAGCGCTGTCCTGGCCATCGCAACGGCGACGGCGGAAGTCCCATCGGCGCCAAGCCCAGCGTATCGGGTCAGCCGGCAGCCGTGACGATCCGGTAACGGGAAAGGCCAGCGTAGGGTGAGCGCGCGGAACATCCTCGCACGTCGTAATGGCGTCTTTCCCTGAACGCATCACTCCCACTCGATCGTCGCCGGCGGCTTGCTGCTCACGTCGTAGGTCACGCGGTTGATGCCGCGCACCTCGTTGATGATGCGGCTGGAGACCTTCTTGAGCAGCGCGTAGGGCAACTCGGCCCAGTCGGCGGTCATGAAGTCGCTGGTCTGCACGGCGCGCAGGGCGACAACGTAGTCGTAAGTGCGGCCGTCGCCCATCACGCCCACGCTCTTGACCGGCAGGAACACGGTGAAGGCCTGGCTGGTCAGGTCGTACCAGGTCTTGCCCGTCGCTTCGTCGCGGAAGTTGCGCAGTTCCTCGATGAAGATGGCGTCGGCGCGGCGCAGCAGGTCGGCGTATTCCTTCTTCACCTCACCCAGAATGCGCACGCCCAGACCCGGGCCGGGGAACGGATGGCGATACACCATCTCGGGCGGCAGGCCCAGGGCCACGCCCAGCTCGCGCACTTCGTCCTTGAACAGGTCACGCAGCGGCTCCAGGAGCTTCAGGCCCAGCTGCTCGGGCAGGCCGCCCACGTTGTGGTGGCTCTTGATGGTGACGGCCTTCTTGCTCTTAGCGCCGCCCGACTCGATCACGTCGGGATAGATGGTGCCCTGGGCCAGGAAGGTCGCGCCCTTGTGGCCGTTGCCGCCGGCCTTGAGCTTGGCGGCCTCGGCCTTGAACACGTCCACGAACAGGCGGCCGATGATCTTGCGCTTCTGCTCCGGGTCGCTCACGCCGGCCAGCTCGCTCAGGAACAGCTCGCTGGCGTCCACGCGGATGACTTTGGCATGCAGCTTGCCGGCGAACATGTCCATGACCATGTCGCCTTCGTTCAGGCGCAGCAGGCCGTGGTCCACGAAAACGCAGGTCAGCTGGTCGCCGATGGCACGGTGGATCAGCGCTGCGGCCACGCTCGAATCCACGCCGCCGGACAGGCCCAGGATCACCTCCTCGTCGCCGACCTGTTCGCGGATCTTCTCCACGGCCTCCGCGATGTGGTCCTTCATGACCCAGTCGGGCCTGGCGCCACAGATGTCGAGCACGAAACGATCCAGGATCGCCCTGCCTTGCACAGTATGCGTCACCTCGGGGTGGAACTGCACGGCGTAGAAACGGCGTTCCTCGTCGGCCATGCCGGCGATGGGGCAGCTGGTAGTGCTGGCCATGAGCTTGAAGCCCGGCGGTAGCTCTGTGACCTTGTCACCGTGGCTCATCCAGACCTTGAGCATGCCGTGGCCTTCGGCGGTGGTGAAGTCGGCGATGCCCTCCAGCAGTTTGGTGTGACCGCGGGCGCGCACCTCGGCGTAGCCGAACTCGCGTGTGTGCGAGCCTTCGACCTTGCCGCCGAGCTGCTGCGCCATGGTCTGCATGCCGTAGCAGATGCCCAGCACGGGAATGCCCAGCTCGAACACTGCTTCCGGTGCCTTGTCATCGACCTCGTACACGCTGGCGTGGCTGCCCGAGAGAATGACGCCCTTGAGCTGCCCGTCGGCAGCATATTCGCGGACCCAGTCGCTGCTCACGTCGCAGGGATGGACCTCGCAGTACACATGGGCCTCGCGCACGCGGCGGGCAATGAGCTGCGTGACCTGGGAGCCGAAATCGAGGATGAGGATCTTCTGGTGCTGCATGGATCTGGCCAGAGAAAGCGTGGCTGGAAAAAACAAAAGGCCGTCCGGCTGGGACGGCCCTTGGCGTGTCTGTGATCAGTCGGCCCGGTAGTTGGGCGCTTCCTTGGTGATCTGCACGTCGTGCACGTGGCTTTCGCGGATGCCGGCCGAGGTGATCTCGACGAACTCCGCCCGCGAGCGCATGTGCTCGATGGTTGGGCAGCCGCAATAGCCCATGGCCGCGCGCAGGCCGCCGGCGAGCTGGTAGATGATGGACAGGACCGAGCCCTTGTAGGGCACGCGGCCTTCGATGCCCTCGGGCACCAGCTTGTCGGCATTGGGGTTGCCGGTGCTGCTTTCCTGGAAGTAGCGGTCGGCGCTGCCCTGCTGCATGGCGCCGATGGAACCCATGCCGCGGTAGCTCTTGTAGCTGCGGCCCTGGAACAGCACGATCTCGCCGGGTGCCTCTTCGGTACCGGCAAACACGCCGCCCATCATCACTGTGTTGGCGCCAGCCGCAATGGCCTTGGCGATGTCACCGCTGTAGCGGATGCCGCCGTCGGCGATCATCGGCACGCCAGTGGTCTGCAGCGCCGTGGCCACATTGTCGATGGCCGTGATCTGGGGCACGCCGACACCGGCGACGATACGGGTGGTGCAGATGGAGCCGGGGCCGATGCCGACCTTGACGGCGTCAGCTCCCGCCTCGACCAGGGCCAGCGCGGCACTGGCGGTGGCGATGTTGCCGCCGATCACGTCCACCTGCGGGTAGTTCTGCTTGACCCAGCGGACGCGATCGATCACGCCCTTGCTGTGGCCATGAGCCGTATCGACCACGATGGCGTCGACACCGGCCCTGACCAGCGCCTCAACGCGCTCTTCCGTCCCCTCGCCCACACCGACGGCAGCACCGACGCGCAGACGACCGGCGGAGTCACGCGCGGCGTTGGGGAAGGTCAGCTGCTTGGTGATGTCCTTGACGGTGATCAGACCCTTGAGCTCGAAGGCGTCGTTGACCACCAGCAGCCGCTCCAGCTTGTGCTTGTGCAGCAGAGCCTTGGCTTCCTGGGGTGTCGTGCCTTCAGGCACGGTCACCAGGCGCTCGCGAGGTGTCATGATCGCGCTGACCGGCTGGTCGTAGCGCGTTTCGAAGCGCACGTCACGGCCGGTGACGATACCTACCACCTTGCCGTTCTCGACGACAGGGAAACCGGAGATGCCCAGCTCCTCCGACATCTGCACCACCTGGCGCACCGTGGTCGCCGGGGTGATGACCACCGGGTCGCGCAGCACGCCGGATTCGTAGCGCTTGACCTTGGCCACCTGTGCGGCCTGTTCCTGCGCGGTCAGGTTTTTGTGGATGATGCCGATACCGCCCTCTTGCGCGATGGCAATCGCCAGGCGAGCTTCGGTGACCGTGTCCATGGCCGCGGAGACCAGGGGCAGGTTCAGTCGGATGTTTCGGGTGAACTGGGTGGCCAGCGACGTGTCCTTGGGCAGGACCTGGGAGTACGCGGGCACCAGCAAGACGTCGTCGAACGTGAGCGCTTTGCCAAGGAGGCGCATGGATAAAGCTCCAAAAACACTATTGTAGCTTTTGGCGCCGGGCCGCTCAGGCTCCGGGTTGTTGTATGCCGCGCAACACCCGGGGTCTTGCGCCCGGACTTTGGCCCCGCCGGCGCCTGAAAGTGCCCGTTTTGGGTGCATGGGGGGGTTACACTGACCGCATGCGAGTAGCCCACGTTCTCCTCTCCCGCACGCGCACGCCCCTGCTGGCCGCCGCGATGGTTCTGACCGCCGGTGCCGCTGCTGCCCAGTGGCAATGGATCAACGCCGACGGGCGCAAGGTGTTCAGCGACACCGCCCCTCCGGCGTCGGTTCCCGACAAGAACATCCTCAAACGCCCGGCCAGCGCCCGCATGGCACCCGCCGCCAACGGGGAAGGCGAGGAGGCCAACAACGGCGCGGCCAGCGCCCCTGTGGCAGCGACCCCGGCTCCCGCCCCGGACGCCGGCATGGACCCGCAGCTTGAGGCCAAGAAGAAACAGGCCGAGGAAGCCGAGGCCGCCAAGCGCAAGGCGGAACAGGACCGCGTCGCCAAGGCCCGGGCCGAGAACTGCGAGCGTGCCCGCCGCGCCAAGGTCACACTGGACTCCGGCCTTCGCATCGCCACCACCAACGACAAGGGTGAACGCGAGATCATGGACGACAAGGCGCGTGCAGCCGAAGCCCGACGCCTCGACCAGATCATCGCCTCCGACTGTGGGCCCATGCCCGCCCAGTAAAAAGATGGCGCAGATCGCCGGTGGTTCAGTAGCCTGCCTTGGACCCCGGCCGGCGTGAGGCAAAAAGACCGGCCGTGCGGGCGCCCTGCCCCGCGAACCGCTCGCGCCGCGCCACCTTCGGGTCCACGCGCAGTGGCCTCGAAAATTCCAGCCGGTCGCCATCGCGCAGCACCGCATCGGCGCCGATCCGCCGGCTCCAGATCGACATCCCCATCCCCTCGATTCCAGGGAAACGTTGCGTCCAGCCGGAAACGGCCAGCGCATCGGCCGCGCGCGAGCCTTCAGGCAGCTCCAGCTCGATCTCGTGCACCTCGCGCGGTGCGCTGGCATGGACCAGGAAGACTTTCATCGCTCAGGCCCCATAGACTTGCTCGGCCCGTTTGACGAAGGCATCCACCAGACTGCCCGCAATCTTGTCGAACACCGGACCCACCAGAGTGGCGAGCGTCTTGCTGGAAAAGCCATAGGTCAGCCGGAACTCGACCTTGCAGGCCTTCTGCTTGCCGTCGCCCAGGGGAATGAAGTCCCAGCAGCCATCGAGGTGGGAGAACGGGCCGTCCACCAGTTCCATCAGGACCTGGCGCTCCTCCATGTGACGGTTGCGGGTGGTGAAGCTCTGGCGGAAGCCTCCGATCGACATGCCGACCTTGGCCGTCATGCCATCGTCGGTGCGCTCGACGATTTCGGCATGGTCGCACCAGGGCAGGAATTGCGGATAGCGCTCCACATCGGTCACGAGGGCAAACATTTCGTCGGCGCTGTGCCAGAGCAGTACGGATTTCTGGATCGTTTTCATACAATCTGCGGTCCTGCCTCGTCCGGACGATCGAAAGCGCGCCGGCCCGAGGACGGGACGCCCCATTGTATTGGCCAGCTTTGGCCCCATCTGACGCCCCATGGCCACCCGCAAAAACGACTCCAGCAAGGATGCCCGCATCGCCGAGAACAAGAAGGCGCTCTTCAACTACCACATTGAAGAGCGCTTCGAGGCCGGCCTCGTCCTGCAGGGCTGGGAGGTCAAGGCACTGCGCCAGGGCAAGACGCAGATCACCGACGGCTACATCGTGATCAAGGATGGCGAGCTGTTTCTCATCGGCTGCCAGATCAACCCGCTGCGCACCACGTCCACACACGTGAGTGCAGACGCGACCCGCACCCGCAAGCTCCTGCTGCACAAGGACCAGATCCGGCGCCTGATCGGCAAGACCGAGCAGAAGGGCTACACCATGGTGCCGCTGAACCTGCACTGGAAAAGCGGCAAGGTCAAGTGCGAGATCGCCCTGGCCAAGGGCAAGGCCGAGCACGACAAGCGCGACACCATCAAGGATCGCGAGGGCAAGCGTGAGGTCGAGCGCGCCATGAAGCAACGCAACCGCTGACATTTTTCGCACGGGCATGGAATAAACGCCCGCCGCCCGGTGTTTATCCCTGCGTCCGGCCACCGTTTCACGCGGCCGGCATCCGCAGGAGAACACCATGACCCGATTCAGCACCCTCGTGGCTGCCCTGGCACTGGCCGGCGCGCATACCATGCCCCACGCACAGGTAAGCGCGATGAACGGCGTCCTCGTCGGTCCCAATGGCATGACCCTGTACACCTTCGACCGCGATGTGGCCGGCAGCGGCCAGTCGATGTGTACCGGCAATTGCGCCGTCAACTGGCCTCCCCTGATGGCGGGCATGCCCCCTGAAGGCGCCGGCTACAGCCTGATCCAGCGCGAGGACGGCACCAAGCAGGTGGCCTACAAGGGCAAGCCGCTTTACTACTGGAGCAAGGACAAGATGGCAGGAGACAAGAGCGGCGACGGCATGAACAACATGTGGCGCGTAGCGACCCCGTGAGGGGACAATGCGCGCATGGATCGCGCACAGGTGGTCGAACAGCTGCCCGGTTTGCGCCGGTATGCCCGAGCGCTGACCGGCGATCCCTGGGCGGCCGACGATCTCGTGCAGGACACGCTGGAACGCGCCTGCCGCAAATGGTCGCTGTGGCGCAGCGAGAGCGACCTGCGCGCGTGGCTGTTCACGCTGATGCACAACCTGTACCTGAACCAGCGCCGCGGCCTGCGCGAATGCCAGCCTTTCGATGGTGAAGCCCAGCTGCTGGTTTCAACCAAAACCGGCGAGGCGGATGAGACGGCGATCGACCTGGACCGCTGCCTGCAGCGCCTGCCCGCCGATCAGCGGGCGGTGCTGCTGCTGGTGACATTGGAGGACATGGCCTATGCCGATGTTGCCCGGGTACTCGATATTCCTGTGGGCACCGTCATGTCCCGCCTGTCGCGCGCCCGAGCCCACATGCGCGAGCTTCTGGAGCAAACCCACGCAGCACGCCCCCACTCGGGCGCCACGCTTCGCCGGATGAAATGATCCTGCACCCGGACTTCCCATGAATGCTCCAACCAGGTCATCCCCTTATCCTGACGATGCAGCCCTGAACGCCCTCGTGGACGGGCGTCTGCCCCCCGATCAGGCAAACCTGCTGCAATCCCGCATGGGCGAGCCCACACGGCGTGAGATCCATGCCTGGGCGCAGCAGCGGGCGCTGCTGCAAGGTCTGCACGGCGACTGGCTTGAACGACCGCTGCCCGGCTCCCTGCATCAGGCAGCCGAGCGGCTGCAGCAGGCGCGTGCCACGCGTGGCCGCTGGCTGGGCCGCGCCACCATGGCGACGGGCTGGCTGCTGGCCTTCGGCCTGGGATGGGGTGCGCGCGACTACGGCGACATGTCGGCCAGCGTCGTGCCACCGGCAGGTGCGCCCTCATCGCTGCAGTTCGCACAGCAGGCGGCCTCCGCGCATGCGGTCTATCAGCCCGAGCAGCGTCACCCCGTGGAGGTCACGGCCGAGCAGCACGACCATCTGGTGCAGTGGCTGTCCAGGCGTCTGGCACGTCCCCTGGTGGTGCCCCACCTGCAAGGGCTCGGATACGAGCTGGTGGGGGGACGGCTGCTACCTGGGGGCCAGGGCGCGCGGGCCCAGTTCATGTACCAGGACGCCGGCGGCAAGCGCATCACCTTGTATCTGGGGGCCATGGAAGGGAGCCTGGAGCCAGCGGCACCGGCTTTCCGCTTCCACAGCGAAGGGCCGGTTTCCAGCGTTTACTGGATCGACCAGGGATTCGGCTACGCCCTCAGTGGCGAGCTGCCGCGCCACACCCTGGAAACGCTGACGAGGGCCGCCCACCAGCAGCTGGCGGCAGCCCGTGGCTCCTGAGCGTCCGGCCCCCTGTCACAGGGATGTTTACGCGCCTTCTCGGCTGGCGCGCTTGCGCTCGTGTTCCTTCAGGTGGCGCTTGCGCAGGCGAATGCTCTTGGGCGTGATCTCGACCAGCTCGTCGTCGTCGATGAACTCCACGCCGTATTCCAGCGTCAGCTCGATCGGCGGCGTGATCTTGATCGCGTCTTCCTTGCCGGACACGCGGAAGTTGGTCAGCTGCTTGGTACGGGTGGCGTTGACCACCAGGTCGTTCTCGCGGCTGTGGATGCCGACGATCATGCCCTCGTACACCGGGTCGCCGGCCTTGACGAACATGCGGCCGCGGTCGTCCAGCTTGCCCAGGGCGTAGGTGAAGATTTCACCGTCGTCCATGGAGATCAGCACGCCGTTCTTGCGGCCGCCGATCTCGCCCTTGTGCGGCTCGTAGCCGTCGAAGATGTTGGAGATCAGGCCCGAACCGCGGGTCAGGTTCAGGAATTCGTTGGTGAAGCCGATCAGGCCTCGCGCCGGAATGCGGTATTCCAGACGGACGCGACCGCGGCCATCCGGTTCCATGTTCACCAGTTCGCCCTTGCGCTCGCCGAGCGCCTGCATCACGCCGCCCTGGTGGCCTTCCTCTATGTCGGCGGTCACCAGCTCGATCGGCTCGTGCTTGACGCCGTCGATGTCCTTGAACACCACGCGGGGCTTGGACACGGCCAGCTCGTAACCTTCGCGGCGCATGTTCTCCAGCAGGATGGTCAGGTGCAGCTCGCCGCGGCCCGAGACCTCGAAAACGCCGTCCTCGTCCGTCTCCTTCACGCGCAGGGCGACGTTGCTCTGCAGTTCCTTCTGCAGGCGGTCCCAGATCTGGCGGCTGGTCACGTACTTGCCTTCACGGCCGGCCAGCGGCGAGGTGTTGACGCAGAAGTTCATCGTCAGCGTCGGCTCGTCGATCTTGAGCATGGGCAGCGGCTGCGGATTGGCCGGATCGGTGATGGTCACGCCGATGCCGATGTCCTCGATGCCGTTGATCAGCACGATGTCGCCGGGGCCCGCTTCCGTGACCTGGACGCGGTCCAGTCCCTGGAACTTGAGCACCTGGTTGATGCGTCCCTTGAAGCTCTTGCCCTCCGGTCCTTCCATCACCAGCACTTCGGTCGCCGGACGCAGTGTGCCGGCATTGATGCGGCCCACGCCGATGCGGCCCACGAAGCTGTTGTAGTCCAGCGCCGAGATCTGCAGCTGCAGCGGCGCACTGGCGTCACCGGCGTGCGGCGGCACGAACTTGAGCACGGTATCGAACAGGGCCGACATGTCGGGACCCCACTGCTCGCCCGGCTCGCCCTGCTCCAGCGACGACCAGCCGTTGATGCCCGAGGCGTAGACGACCGGGAAGTCCAGCTGCTCGTCGGTGGCGCCCAGCTTGTCGAACAGGTCAAAGGCGGCGTTGATCACCTTGTCGGGGTTGGCACCGGGCTTGTCCACCTTGTTCACCACCACGATGGGCTTGAGGCCCAGGGCCAGCGCCTTCTTGGTCACGAAGCGGGTCTGGGGCATCGGGCCTTCCTGCGCATCGATGAGCAGCAGCACGCCGTCCACCATCGACAGGGCGCGCTCCACTTCACCACCGAAGTCCGCGTGGCCGGGAGTGTCGACGATGTTGATGTGGGTGCCCTTCCAGCTCACGGCACAGTTCTTGGCCAGGATGGTGATGCCGCGCTCGCGCTCGATGGCGTTGTTGTCCATCACGGTGTCGACCACCTTTTCGTGATCGGCAAAAGTGCCGCTCTGGCGCAGGAGCTGGTCAACCATGGTCGTCTTGCCATGGTCAACGTGGGCGATGATGGCGATGTTGCGGATTTGGGTGCTCATGATGCGGTTTCTAGGATTTGCTGTATTTCGACGGGGCTCAGCAGACGCCCCGGGATGAGTTCGCCAGCCTCGGTGCGGGCGGTGCCGAGCAGCACGGGCTGGTGTTGGGTGGGTTGGGGAGGCGGGCCATACACGGCGACGTGCGGCTGGTCCGGCCAGGCGCCGCGGCGGCGCATGCCGCTCAGGAACCGGGCAGCGTTGTCGGCGTCGAGCGTGACCCTCGCATGCCCTTCGAGCAGTGCGTCAACGGGCATCAGGCTGCCCAGGCGCGCAGCCTCGCCCATGGCTTCGAGCCTTTCGACGGTGATGCACTGCCCGACCAGGAACGGCCCGGTGGCGACGCGACGCAGCATGGTCAGATGACCACCGCAGCCCAATGCCTCGCCGATATCCTCGCCCAGCGTACGGATGTAGGTGCCCTTGGAGCAGTGAACGCGCAGGTGCAGTTGCGGGGCATCCCCCTGCAGCTGCATGTCGAGCAGTTCCAGTTCGTGGATCACGACCTCGCGCGGTTGGCGTTCCACCGTTTCGCCATCTCGGGCGTACTCGTAAAGGGCCTTACCGTCCTTCTTGAGCGCGCTGTACATGGGTGGCACCTGCCGGATCGCTCCGGTGAAGCGGTCCAGCACCTCAACCACCTGCCCCGCGGTGCAGTTGACCGGGCGGGTGTCGATCACCTCGCCTTCGGCATCCGCGGTGGAGGTGCGCAGACCCAGCCGCACGACAGTCTCGTAGACCTTGTCAGCATCCAGATGCAGCTGGCTGAACTTGGTGGCGGCGCCGAAGCACAGCGGCAGCACGCCGGAGGCCAGCGGGTCCAGCGTACCGGTATGACCGGCCTTTTCGGCACGCAGCAGCCATTTGACCTTCTGCAAGGCCTGATTGCTGGAGAAACCCAGCGGCTTGTCGAGCAGCAACACCCCATGCACGGGGCGACGCTGCACCCGTGCACGAGGAGCAGCCGTCATGTCACTGTCCGTCCTCTTTGGAGCGCGACGCGACGGCCTTGGCGATCAGGGCATTCATGTCGGCCGCTCGCTCGGTCGTGCGGTCGAAGATGAAATGCAGCGTCGGCACCGTGTGGATGTGCAGGCGCTTGAAAAGGCCGTTGCGCAGGAAACCCGCGGCCGCGTTCAGGCCGTCCGTGGTTTCCTCGGGATTGCCCGTGAGCAGGCTGAAGAACACCTTGGCGTGCGCGTAGTCGGGCGTGACCTCGACCGCGTTGATGGTGACCATGCCCACCCGCGGGTCCTTGAGCTCGCGCGCGATCAGCTCGGCCAGATCGCGCTGGATCTGGTCGGCTACGCGGAACCCGCGGTTGGGGACGGTTGACTTTCGCGCCATGGTTTACAGCGTCCGTGCAATTTCCTTGACCTCGAAGAACTCCAGCTGATCACCTTCCTTGATGTCGTTGTAGTTCTTGAGCTTGATACCGCACTCGAAGCCTTCCTTGACCTCGCGCACGTCGTCCTTCATGCGCTTGAGCGATTCGACCTCGCCCGTGTAGATGACGACGTTGTCGCGCAGCAGACGGAAGTGCGCGCTGCGCGTGACCATGCCCGAGGTGACCATACAGCCCGCGACGGTACCGATCTTGGATGCCACAAACACGGTACGGATCTCGGCCGTGCCGATGTCTTCCTCGCGCTTTTCCGGCGCAAGCATGCCCGACATCGCCGCCTTGAGCTCATCCACGGCGTCGTAGATGATGTTGTAGTAGCGGATGTCGACGTCATTGCCCTCGGCCAGCTTGCGCGCACCGGCATCGGCACGCACGTTGAAGCCGATCACGATGGCGTTCGAGGCGATCGCCAGGTTCACGTCGGACTCGGAAATGCCACCGACGCCAGCGTACACCAGTTGCACCTTGACCTCGTCGGTCGAGAGCTTGAGCAGCGAGCTCGACAGGGCTTCCTGCGAACCCTGAACGTCGGCCTTGATGATGATCGGCAGAGTTTTAACTTCGCCCGAAGCCATCTCGGCGAACATGTTCTCGAGCTTGGCCGCCTGCTGCTTGGCCAGCTTGGTGCTGCGGTACTTGCCCGCACGGTAGGTGGCGATTTCACGGGCGCGACGCTCGTCCGACAGCACCATGAATTCATCACCGGCCTGCGGCACTTCGGCCAGACCCTGGATTTCCACCGGAATGGACGGACCGGCTTCCTTGGCGTTGCGGCCATCCTCGTCGAGCATGGCGCGCACGCGGCCCGATGTCTGACCCGCCAGCACCACGTCGCCGACCTTCAGGGTGCCGGACTGCACCAGCACGGTGGCCACGGCACCGCGGCCCTTGTCCAGACGCGCTTCGATCACCAGGCCCTTGGCCATGGCATCGACTGGCGCCTTGAGTTCAAGCACTTCGGCCTGCAGCAGCACCTGCTCCAGCAGCTCGTCAATGCCCATGCCGGTCTTGGACGAGACCGCGACAAAGGGCGAATCGCCACCGAATTCCTCGGGCACGACCTCTTCGGCGACGAGCTCGGACTTGACGCGCTCGATGTTGGCATCGGGCTTGTCGGCCTTGGTCATGGCCACGACGATGGGGACGCCAGCCGCCTTGGCGTGCTTGACGGCCTCGCGCGTCTGCGGCATCACGCCGTCGTCGGCTGCGCACACCAGGATGACGATGTCGGTCGCCTGGGCACCGCGTGCACGCATGGCCGTGAAGGCTTCGTGGCCCGGGGTATCCAGGAAGGTGATGGTGCCACGGGGCGTCTCGACGTGATAGGCGCCGATGTGCTGCGTGATGCCGCCAGCTTCGCCAGCGGCCACCTTGGAGCGACGGATGTAGTCGAGCAGCGAGGTCTTGCCGTGGTCGACGTGACCCATGACGGTGACCACCGGGGCGCGCGGCAGTGCCTCGCCCTGCTGGCCCTGCACGTCCTCGTCGGTAAAGGCTTCAGGATCGTCCAGCGCGGCCTGAACGGCCTTGTGACCCATTTCCTCGACCACGATCATGGCCGTGTCCTGGTCCAGCGACTGGTTGATGGTCACCATCTGGCCCAGCTTCATGAGCTGCTTGATGACCTCGGAGGACTTGACCGCCATCTTGTGTGCCAGCTCGGCCACCGTGATGGTTTCGGGCACGTGGACCTCGATCTGCTTGAACTCGGTCGGTGCGTTGAACGCCGGTGCGCTGTCGCGGCTGTCGCGGTCATTGCGGCGGCCCTTGGGGCCGGCACGCCAGTTGCCGCGGCCGGACGAGGTGTCGCCACGGGTCTTGATTTCCTTCTTCTTGGCCGCGTCGTCCTTCCAGGTGGAAGACAGGTTCTCGGACTTGACTTCCTTTTTGCCGGCCGCGCCGGCAGTGCCTGCGCCCGGCGCGGGCTTGGCGGTCGTCGAGCCGGTCGCCGGCTTGTGCAGCGTGCCCTTCTTGGCATCCTGCGCAGGCTCGGGCTTCTTCGCCACGAGCGTGCGGGCAGGCGCCGCCATCATCGCGCGGATGCTGGCTGCTTCGGCTTCTGCCTTGCGGCGGCGCTCTTCCAGGTCACGGGCACGTTGCTCTTCCAGACGCTTGGCTTCGGCATTGCGGTCCGCATCGGCCTTGGCGGCAGCGGCGCGCTCGTCGGCCTCGGCCTTGGCCTTGGCTTCCTGCTCGGCCTTGGCGGCGGCGGTCTGTTCGGACTTGAGTTGCTCGGCACGGGCGCGCTCGGCCGCAGCAGCGGCTTCCGCTTCCTGGCGGGCGCGCTCCTCGGCCTGGCGGGCTTCCTCGGCCTCGCGCTCGCGGCGCTTCTGCGCCAGCTCTTCTTCCTGACGGCGCAGCAGCTCGGCCTGGCGGTTGGCCTCTTCCTCGCGGCGGGCCAGCTCGGCGGCATCCACGGACGGCGCGGCATCCTGCACAGGCTCGGCCTGCGGCGCGGCCGGCGCCTCGTCGTCACGGCGGATGAAGGTGCGCTTCTTGCGCACCTCGACCTGGATCGTGCGGGCACGGCCGGTGGCATCGGCCTGCTTGATCTCGGTGGTGGACTTCTTGGTCAGCGTGATCTTGCGGCGCTCGGGCGACGCAGCACCATGGCTGGCCTTGAGGTAGTTCAGCAGCGACTGCTTGTCGGCCTCGGAGATGGGGTCGGAGGGAGCGCTCTTGCGCACGCCTGCGGCCGACAGCTGCTCCAGCAGGACAGATGTCGGTTTGTTGAGCTCAGCGGCCAGTTCGGCGACGGTGGTGGTACTTGTCATGAATATCTTCTCTCCTCCGCAACTCAGGCCGACGCAGACTCGTCACCGGTGAACCAGTGGGCACGGGCCTTCATGATCAGGGCCGTGGCCTCTTCTTCGGACTGGCCGGTGATGTCAGTCAACTCGTCGGTGGCCAGATCGGCCAGGTCATCGCGGGTATGCACACCGGCTTGCGCCAGCTTGGCCACCAGCTCGGGGGTGATGCCTTCCAGATCCTTGAGGTTCTGCGAGACTTCCTGCACGCTTTCCTCGCGGGCGATTTCCATCGTCAGCAGGGCATCCTTGGCGCGGACGCGCAGCTCGTTGACGGTGTCTTCGTCAAAGGCCTCGATCTCGAGCATTTCCTGCAGCGGCACGTAGGCCACTTCTTCCAGGCTGGTGAAGCCTTCCTCGATCAGGATGTCGGCGATCTCCTGGTCGACGTCGAGCTTGGCCATGAACAGCTTGCGGATGGAGTCGGCCTCTTCCGCCTGCTTCTGGGCCGACTCGTCGGCCGTCATGATGTTGATCTTCCAGCCGGTCAGCTCGGAAGCCAGACGCACGTTCTGGCCGCCGCGGCCGATCGCGATGGCGAGGTTTTCCTCGTCCACCACCACGTCCATGGCATGCTTTTCCTCGTCCACGACGATGGACTGCACGTTGGCGGGCGCCAGGGCACCGATCACGAACTGGGCGGGATCTTCCGACCACAGCACGATGTCCACGCGCTCGCCGGCCAGCTCGTTGGTGACGGCATTGACGCGCGAGCCGCGGACACCCACGCAGGTGCCGATCGGGTCGATGCGCTTGTCGTGCGAGAGCACGGCGATCTTGGCGCGCGAACCGGGGTCACGGGCGCAGTTCTTGATCTCCAGCAGACCCTGCTCGATCTCGGGCACTTCCTGTCGGAACAGCTCGATCATGAAGGACGGCGCGGAGCGCGACAGCAGGATGGGGGCCCCGCGCAGGTTCAGGTCCACTTCCATGATCATGGCGCGCACGCGGTCGCCGGTGCGGAAGTTTTCCTTCGGGATCATTTCGCTTCGGCGCAGGCGCCCTTCGACACGACCGCTCTCGACGATCAGGTCGCCCTTGTCCATGCGCTTGACCGTGCCGACAAAGATCTTGTCGCCGCGGCTCATGAAATCGTTGAGCAGCATCTCACGCTCGGCATCGCGGATTTTCTGCAGGATGACCTGCTTGGCAGCCATGGCGCCGATACGGCCGATCGGCACGCTCTCGATGGGCTTCTCGATGTAGTCGCCGACCTCGATGTCGGGTACATCCTCGCGGGCATCGCTCAGCAGCTCTTCGGCATCGGGGTTCTGCAGGCCAGCCTCGTCGGGCACGACCAGCCAGCGGCGGAAGGTCTCATAGGCACCGGTGTCCGGGTCCATGGCCACGCGAATGTCGACCTCCCCCTTGAACAGCTTCTTGGTGGCAGAGGCCAGCGCCTGCTCGACGGCGCCCAGCACCACGTCGCGCTCGACGTTCTTTTCGCGCGAGATGGCATCGATCAGCATCAACATTTCGCGGTTCATTTCACTCGCCCACCTTTCCTGATTCTGTATCTGTCGTATTTGTTTGTCGTCTTCTGCCAGGTCCTGCCATGACCTGTCATGCACGGGCCGCCGGACGGCGCCCCTTGAAATCCACCAGCGGCGCCAGACGCGCCTGCTGCAGTTCATCCAGCCTGAATGTCAGGGCTTGCAGCGGCGCGGGTTCACGCTTGCGGCTGACCCGCTGACCTGGTTTCGGCGGCGGCTCGTCGCTCCAGACAATGCGCCACTGCTCGCCGTCCTCGGCGCGCTCGAGCGTGCCGCGAAACTTCTTGCGGCTGGCCGATGCACCCGTGCCGTTGGAGCCGATGGGCGCCTTCAGCGTCACGTCGATCACCTGACCGGCAAACCGGAGGAAGTCGTTCTCATTGCGCAGGGGGCGGTCGATGCCGGGCGAACCGACTTCCAGGCGCTTGTAATCCACGCCCTCGACCTCCAGCAGGTACTGAAGCTGCCGCGTGACGGTCTCGCAGTCCTCCACCGTCACGAAGCGCTCCGGCGCCGGCTCGGCACCGTCGGCCGGCGGCGTCCAGGGCAGATCGATCGTGACGCGCAGCAAGCCACCGGCGGATCTTTCCAGATCCACCAGGTCGAATCCCAGTCCTGTCACGGTTTGCGCGACGGTTTCCTGCCAGCCCATCAGTTCAGTATCTGTCCTGTTCATGTCCGATTTCCGCCCGGATAACGTGCCCGCCAGCGGCCGGAAATCGATCAGCCAAAAAAAAAGGGCCGGTAGGTACCCGCCCAATTGGTCGTGAAGCCGTTATTCTAACCTTGGAAACGCATACTGGCAAGCGACTTGCTAGTGCTCAGATGCCCAGGGCCCACTGGATGACGTTTTTGGCCAGGAACCCCAGCATTCCAAGAGACAGCACCAGAAACAGGATGAAGGTGCCGAACTTGCCGGCTTTCGATTCCAGGGCAAGATTGAGCACGATAAACAGCATGTAAAGGATGAAGGCGCCGACGCCAAAAGTCAACCCGAACTGGGCAATCTGCCCCTCGGTCAAGCCGAAAATGGTGTTTTCCATAGATTCGCGCGCCCGGCACCCTCACTGGCTGGCCGACTTGTAGGGAGAGCGCGCCGTCAATTCGATATACGCGTGCCAGCTGGCGTGCGCCAGCCAGGGCACGATCACGATCAGGCCCAGAAGGCCGGTGAGCATGCCGATGCCCGAGAGCACCGCCAGAATCACCGCCCAGAAGGCCATCAGCCCGGGCTGGCTGGCCACGGTCCGCCAGCTTTCAGCGACCGCCATGCTCACAGGCACGGTGGTGTCCACCAGCATCGGAATGGCCATCACGCTCGAGGCGTACACGGGCGCGACCAGCAGCGCCCCCATCAGCAGCCAGATCTCGAAGAGGCCGACCTCGCGCTCCAGCACCACATGACGCAGGAAATCGGCTGGCCGCTCGATCGGCACATCCGACAGCAGCGTGATCAGCCCCGCCGACGTGAGCACCCAGCCGGTGCCGGCCAGGGCCAGCAGGCAGCCGAAGACCATCAGCCGCCGGTCGCGCGAGCGCCACAGTGCCAGCACCTCGGCGGTACTGGCCTTCTGTCCCTGCGCCTGACGGCGGCTGATCTGGTAGAGCCCGGTGGCAATGATGGGTGCGACGATCAGGAAGCCCGAAAACGCGCCAGCCAGCAGCCAGAACCGGTCTCGCGCCAGCCACAGCAGCAGCCAGCCGAAGACGGCCACCAGCAGACCATGCAGCAGCCCCGGAACGGGCTGGGCGCGCAGGTCGGCCCAACCCCGGGCCAGCCAGCGCATCGGCGCGCCAAGACCTGGGTCGGTGACGGGAAGGAATTCCGGGCGTGTATTCATGAAATGACGGCGCATGGAAACGGGAACCCGGCACCAGTCCCGTTTTTAGGACGAACTGGCCGGACACGGCTTGACCAAAGTCAAGCCAACCATACACCAGTTCAGCCGGCGGCGGCCACCAGTTCGCGGGTATAAGGCTCGCGTGGCGCGTCGAGCACCTCGGCGCACTCGCCCGCCTCCACCACCTGGCCGTCCTTCATCACCATGACCTCATGGGCCATGGCGCGGATCACGTCCATGTCGTGGGTGATGAGCAGATAGCTCAGGCTGCGCTCGCGCTGCAGGCGCTGCAGCAATTGCAGCACCTGTTTCTGCACGGTGACATCCAGTGCGCTCGTGGGTTCGTCCAGCACCAGCACGTCCGGCTCCACAATGAGGGCCCGCGCGATCGCCAGCCTCTGGCGTTGTCCTCCGGAAAATTCGTGCGGATAGCGCTGCAACAACGCCGACGCTGATTCACCTTCGGCCAGCAGGCCCACCTCGCGCAGCATGGCCGCCACCTTCTCTCGTCGGGCATTGGCGCTGATGCCGGGCTCGTGCACGCGTAACCCCTCGCCGACGATCTGTTCCACCGTCATTCGTGGCGAGAGCGAGGAAAACGGATCCTGGAACACGACCTGTACCTTGCGTCGCAGCGCCCGCTCCTGCGCGCCACCGGTCTTTGGCCAGGGTTTGCCGTGGATCAGCAAACCACCGCCAGATCCGATGAGGCCGAGCACTGCCATGGCCAGCGAGGTCTTGCCCGAGCCGGATTCGCCGACCACGCCCAGCGTCCTTCCCGGCAACAGCTCGAAGCTGGCGCCGTGCACCGCCACATAGCGTCCCCGGGAAAACCAGCCACGGATGCCCGGGCGCGGCACCGGATAGACCACCTGCAGGGTCTGCGCCTGCACGAGTGCCGCTCCGGGGGACGGGTTTTCGACGACATCGCGCTCGGGCCTGCTGCCCAGGAGCTTGCGGGTATAGGGGTGCTCAGGTTGAGAGAACACTTGGCCAACGGCGCCCTGCTCCACGATGTGTCCGTGCTCCATCACGGCCACGCGGTCAGCAAAACGGCGCACGAGGTTCAGGTCGTGCGTGATGATCAGCACCGCCATCCCGTGCTCGCGCTGCAGCGTGTCGAGCAACGACAGGATCTGGCCCCGTACCGTCACGTCCAGCGCCGTGGTCGGCTCGTCAGCCACCAGCAGGCGCGGGCGGCTGGCCAGCGCCATGGCGATCATGGCGCGCTGGCGCTGGCCGCCACTGAGCTGGTGCGGGAAAGCGCCGGCCCGGCGTTCGGGCTCGGGTATGCCGGTGGACGCCAGCAGCGCCACCACCTCGCGCATGGCCTGGCCTGCCGACATCCCGCGCTTGAGTTGCAGCACCTCGGCGATCTGCCTGCCAACAGGAAACAGCGGATTGAGGGCCGACATCGGCTCCTGGAACACGAAGGAGATGGCGTCGCCGCGCACCGCACGCAGCTGGCGCTCGCTCAGCGACAGCAGGTCTTGCCCCCCGAAATGGGCTTGCCCGCGAACCTCTGCGCCCAGCGCCAGCCTCAGCAGCGACATGGCCGACACCGTCTTGCCCGAGCCGGATTCGCCGACCAGCGCCAGCTTCTCGCCGGGCATGACGCAAAAATCGATGCCGTGGACCACTTCCCGGCCCTGGAACGACACCGTCATGCCACGGACATCCAGCAATGGGTTGTTGGCTGTGCTCATGCGTCCTGCTTCCTCGGGTCAAGGGCATCGCGCAGCGCGTCGCCGGTAAAGGTCAGCAGCAGCAGCGTGAGCACCAGCACACCGAAGGTGGACAGCGATATCCACCATGCGTCGATGTTGTTCTTGCCCTGGCGCAGCAGCTCGCCCAGCGAAGGCGTGTCCGGCGGCACGCCCAGCCCCAGGAAGTCCAGCGACGTGAGCGCCAGGATGGCCGCGCTCATGCGAAACGGGAGGAAGGTGACCACGGGCGTCATGCTGTTGGGCAGCACATGGCGCCAGATGATCTGCCAGTTCGGGATGCCCATGGCGCGCGCCGCCCGTACGTAGTCAAGCTGGCGGTTGCGCAGGAACTCGGCGCGCACATAGTCCGACAGCCCCATCCATCCGAACAGGCTCAGCAGCACCAGCAGCAGCGCCACGCTGGGCGCAAACACCGCCGAAAAGATGATGAGCAGGTACAGCTCGGGCATGGAGCTCCAGATTTCGATGAAGCGCTGAAAGGCCAGGTCGATCTTGCCACCGTAGTAGCCCTGCACTGCTCCCGTGATCACGCCCAGCACCACGCCAATGGCGGTGAGCGCGATGCCGAACAGCACGTTGACCCGGAAGCCGTAGATGAGCTGCGCCAACAGGTCGCGCCCGCGATCGTCGGTGCCCAGCCAGTTGTCGGCCGATGGTGGTGCCGGGTTGGGCGCCTCGGCGAAGTAATTGAGCGTGCGCGCCCCATAGCGGTTGGGCGCGAACAGTGCCCAGTTGTCGCCCTCGCCCAGCTTTTTCTGGATGAAAGGGTCCAGGTAGTCGGTCGGCGTCTCGAAATCGCCGCCAAACACCGTTTCGGGGTAGTCGTTGACGAGCGGGTAATAGGTTTTGCCTTCGTAGCGCACCACCCAGGGCCGGTCGTTGGAGACCAGCTCCGCAGCCAGACTCAGCACCACGAGGAGGCAAAACGCCACCAGGCTCCAGTAGCCCAGGCGATTGCGCCGGAAACGACGCCAGGCGCGGCGCGCGGGAGAGACGGAGGAGATCTCAGAATTTGACACGGGCATCGACCCAGACATAGCAGAGATCGGAAATGAGTTTGGTCAGCAGACCGATCAGCGTGAACAGGAACAGCGTTCCCATCACGACCGGGTAGTCGCGCCGGATCACGCTCTCGTAGCTGAGCAGGCCCAGACCGTCGAGCGAGAACAGTGTCTCGATCAGCAGCGACCCCGTGAAAAAGGCGCCGATGAAGGCCGCCGGAAACCCTGTGACGATCGGAATCAGCGCGTTGCGCAGCACATGGCGCCAGAGCACCTGACGCTCGCTCAGGCCCTTGGCCAGCGCGGTGATGACGTACTGCTTGCGGATCTCCTCCAGGAAGGCGTTCTTGGTCAGCATGGTCGTGACCGCGAAGCTGCCCAGCACCATGGCCGTGACCGGCAAGGTGATGTGCCAGAGGTAGTCCACGATGCGTGCTCCCCAGGACAGCTCCTCCCAGTTCGCTGAGGTCAGGCCCCGCAGGGGAAACCATTGCAGCTGGCCACCGAAAATCACCAGCAGCGCGACGCCGAGCACGAAGCCCGGGATTGCGTAGCCCACCAGCACCAGCAGCGTGGTCACGAAGTCAAAACGCGAGCCCGCCCGCACGGCCTTGGCCACGCCCAGCGGAACCGCCACCAGGTAGCTGATGAAGAACGTCCACAAACCCAGGCTGATGGACACCGGGAGCTTTTCCAGGATCAGCTCCCCGACCGACTTGTTGTGCATGAAGCTGGTGCCCAGGTCGAAGCGCGCAAAGCGGCCCAGCATTTCCTTGAAACGCACGTGCGCGGGCTTGTCGAAGCCATACAGCGCCTTGATCTCTTCGAGCCGTTTGGGATCGACCCCCTGCCCTCCCCGGTAACCCATGCCGCCGCCCTCGGCGCCACCGGCACCTGCGCGGGCCTCGGCGATGTACTGCTCCACCGGCCCGCCGGGCACGAACTGGATCACCACAAACGTCACCAGCAGCACGCCGAACAGCGTCGGGATCATCAGCAGGAGGCGTTTGAGGATGTAGGACCACATAGGCGGGCGTCAGTTCAGAGGATAAGCCACGACGGCAGACTGGAACAGGGAAACCGGCGCCGGGCCGAACCAGGCGGGGTCCACATCCCCGGGGTGGGCAGCGACCCGCGAAGCGGCGGCGTGCGGTGGCTCTGTCAGCATCATTTGGCCCACCAGGTGTGGATGGCCCAGTCCTCGCCACTGGCGTACGGCGGCATCTGTTCCGGACGCGCCAGTCGCCACTGGTTGTAGGCGATGCGATGCGTGGATGCCGACCACTGGGGAATCAGGTAGTGGCTGTGCGAGATCACCCGGTCCAGCGCCCGGCAGGCCGCAAGGAAGTCGGGCTCGTTGCGGGCACTGGCCATCTGCTGGATGATCCTGTCCACCGCGGGATGGCTCACCCCGGCGAAGTTGCCCGAATCCTCGGTTTTCGCAGCCTCGCTGCCGAACAGGTCCATGTACTCTGAGCCGGGGTTGTGGGTGCCCGAGAAGTTGATGGTGATGATGTCGAAATCGAAGCTGCGCAGACGCTGCTGGTACAGGGCGAAGTCCACGGGCCGGAAACTGAGCTGGATGCCCAGCTTTTCGAGGTTGCGCGCCCACGGCGCCACCAGGCGCGAGCCACCTTCGCTGCTGTCCAGGTACTCCACCGCCAAGGGCTCGCCCCTGGCATTGCGAAGCGCGCCATCGCGCCAGGTCCAGCCGGCGTCGTTCAGCAGCTTGCGCGCGCGTCGCAGGTTGCCGCGCAGGCCGTCTTCGCCGTCGGTGCGGGGCGGCTTGTATGCCGGACCGAACACGGCAGGCGGCAGCTGGCTGCGCCACGGCTGGAGCAGCGCGAGTTCGGCCGCAGAAGGCTCGCCCTGGGCGGCGCAGGCGGTGTTGCCGAACAGTCCGCTGACCCGGTCGTAGCTGTTGTAGAACATCTGCCGGTTCATCCACTCGTAGTCGAGCGCAAGCCCCAGCGCCTCGCGCACACGGATGTCGTCCAAGGGTGGCCGGCGCGTGTTGAGCACGTAGCTCTGGAAACCGGTCGGCAGGCTGTGGCGGAATTCGCCCTTGACCAGTTCGCCCGTGTCGAAGCGCTTGCCGTTGACGCGCCGCGACCAGTCACCGGCCGAGAAGAACCGCATCAGGTCGAACTCGCCGGCCTTGAGCGCCTCCAGGCGCGCCGTGTGATCCTGGTAGATCTTGACCACGATGCGGTCGAAGTTGTCCATGCCTCGATGAACGGGCAGATCCCTGGCCCAGTAATCCGGATCACGCACATAGGTGATGTCCTTGCCGAATTTGACAGGACCGATGCGGTAGGGGCCGCTGCCGATGGGAATGTCCATCACGACCTTGTCGAAGGTCTTTCGCTTGCCGGTATTGGGGTCGATGCTGTCCCCCCAGTCGCGGCTGAAGATCGGCAGGCCGCCCACCACCAGCGGCAGCTCGCGGTTGGGCTGGTGGAAGCGGAAACGCACGATCCGCTCGCCCAGCACGTCCAGACCGGCCACATCCGCCAGCAGGGTCTTATATGCGGGCGAGGTGTGCGGCCCCATCAGCGTGTCGAAGCTGTGCTTCACGTCGGCCGCCAGCACCGGCTTGCCGTTGTGAAAGCGCGCCTCGCGCCGCAGGCGGAAGGTCGCCGAGAGCCTGTCGGGCGCGACCTCCACGTCCTCGGCCAGCAGGCCGTAGCCCGACGCGGTCTCGTCCATGGCGCCGGCGAGCAGGCTGTCGAACATCAGCGAGCTCAGGTAGGCGGGCGCGCTGCCCCGCAGAGTGAAAGGGTTGTACTTGTCAAAGGTGGACACCCGCAGATTGCTGACCAGGCGCAGCTCCCCGCCCTTTGGTGCATCCGGGTTGACGTAGTCGAAGTGGCGGAAATCCCGGGGATATTTGAGCTCTCCCCACATGGCATAGCCGTGTGCCGCGTGCGCCACGGGGCACAGCGCCACTGCCAGCCAGGCTGCCGTGCAGCGGAGGAACAGACGCCACAGAAAGCCGTTCGGAATACACATGCGACAATTCTGCCGGTATTTTTCTGGAGACTGACACATGGGTTTTCTTTCCGGCAAGAAATTGCTGATCACCGGCGTCCTGTCCAACCGCTCGATCGCGTACGGGATTGCCAAGGCCTGCCACCAGCAGGGCGCGGAGCTGGCATTCAGCTACGTCGGCGAGCGCTTCAAGGACCGCATCACGGAGTTCGCGGCCGAATTCGGTTCCTCGCTGGTGTTCGAGTGCGACGTCTCTGACGATGCCCAGATCGAAAAGCTGTTCGCCGACCTCTCCCAGGTCTGGCCGAAGTTCGACGGCTTCGTGCACAGCATCGGCTTTGCCCCGCGTGAAGCCATTGCAGGCGACTTCCTGGAAGGCCTCTCGCGCGAGTCGTTCCGCATCGCGCACGACGTCAGCGCCTACAGCTTCCCGGCCATGGCCAAGGCAGCCCTGCCCTACCTCAACGAGAAGGCCGCGCTGCTGACGCTGTCGTACCTGGGGGCGCTGCGAACCGTGCCCAACTACAACACCATGGGCCTGGCCAAGGCCAGCCTGGAGGCGTCGGTGCGCTACCTGGCCGAATCGCTGGGTCCACGCGGCATGCGCGTCAACGGCATCAGCGCCGGCCCGATCAAGACCCTGGCCGCCAGCGGCATCAAGGACTTCGGCAAGTTGCTGGGCTACATGGCCAGCGCCGCCCCGCTGCGCCGCACCGTGACCATCGAGGACGTCGGCAACGCGGCCGCCTTCCTTCTGTCGGATCTGGCCAGCGGCGTCACCGCCGAAATCATGTATGTGGATGGAGGCTTCAGCCAGACGGCCGGCATCAGCCGCGACAGCGCCGAGTGACAAACCGTCGGACGACAAACAAAGGCCACCGTCGGTGGCCTTTTTTATGGGTTCGCTCCGGTACCGTCGGTATCCACCTTCTTGAGAAACTCGTAGAGCTCGTCCTTGATGGCCAGCTTCTGTTTCTTCAGCTGTTCGATCTCGAACCGGGTGCTCGGCGGGCTGCCTGCCTCCCGCTTCATGATCTCCTGGTCGAGTTCGTTGTGCTTGTCGAACAGGCGCGTGAAGTGCCGGTCGGTGCCTTTGAGGCGGGTGATCAACTCGCGGTATTCTGGAAACATCCGAACTCCTTGACTCGTTGACAACCCTTTTAGCTTACCCCCTTTTGACGCAATCGGCGAAATAGCTGACCGTCCCGTCCATGGATACCTCCTGCACCAGTCCGTGGATATCGGTCTCGAAACCCGGGCATTCGCGCGCGAATTCGCGGTTGAACTTGAGGTAGTCGACGATCTTGCGGTTGAAAACCTCCCCCGGGATCAGCAGCGGGATGCCCGGCGGGTACGGCGTGACCAGGCTGGTTGTCACGCGCCCTTCCAGTTCGTCGATCGGCACCCGCTCGGTCCGGCGGTGCGCGATCTGGGCGAAGGCATCGGAGGGCTTCATGGCCGGCGTCAGGTCGCTCAGGTACATGTCGGTGGTCAGGCGCGCCACGTCGTACTTGGCGTACAGCTGGTGCACGTGCTGGCACAGGTCGCGCAGGCCCATCTTCTCGTAGCGCGGCTGCTTGGCGCAGAACTCCGGCATGATGCGCCACATCGGCTGATTCTTGGCGTAGTCGTCCTTGAACTGCTGCAGCGCCGTCAGAAGCGTGTTCCAGCGGCCCTTGGTGATGCCGATGGTGAACATGATGAAGAAGCTGTAGAGGCCCGTCTTCTCCACCACCACGCCGTGCTCGGCCAGGAACTTGGTGACGATGCTCGCGGGAATGCCAGTCGGGGAAAAATCGCCCTTGAGGTTCAGGCCCGGCGTGACGATGGTGGCCTTGATCGGGTCCAGCATGTTGAAGCCGGGCGCGATGTCGCCGAAGCCGTGCCAGTCGTCCTGGGCCAGGGTGTCGTCCTAGCGGTGGTTCAGCACCCAGTCGGATGCGCCGCCGATGCCCTCCTCGGCCAGCTCGTCCGGTCCCCAGACCTGGAA
>JAEZLX010000049.1 GCA_023415035.1 Pseudomonadota bacterium
CCCACGGACCTGCTCGGACAGGCCGTCGCGTTCGGGCTGTTCCGCCTGTTCGACGCGGTCAAGGTCGGCCCCATGGCCTGGGCGGACCGCAGCTTCAAGGGTTTCGGTCCGCGCGGTGGTTTCGGCATCCTGCTGGACGACTTTGCCGCCGCCTTCTGCACCCTGCTCGTCTTCGCCGGCTGGCGCTTCCTGGCCCATGGATAAGCATCTGGACTCCCTGGTGGAGAGGCTGGCCGAGGCGCTGCGCGCACGCGGCGCGATGATGGCCACGGCCGAGAGCTGCACAGGCGGGCTCATCGCCGGCACCTGCACCGCGATCAGCGGCTCCAGTGACTGGTTCGACCGCGCCTTCGTGACCTACTCCAACCGCGCCAAGACCGAGATGCTCGGCGTGCCGGCGCCGCTCATCGAGCAGCACGGCGCCGTCAGCCAGGAGGTGGCCAACGCGATGGCGGCCGGAGCGCGCGAGCGCGCGGGGGTGAGCTACGCCGCCGCCGTGACGGGCATTGCCGGGCCAACCGGCGGCAGCGACGCCAAGCCCGTGGGCACCGTGTGGTTCGGCTGGGCCACGCCTGCCGGCACCTTCACCGAATGCCGCCGCTTCGATGGCGACCGCGCCGCCGTGCGCCAGCAGACCGTGGCCCACGCCCTGCAGGGGCTGCTGGACCGGCTCTGAGCGTCCGGCGCGTCAAGCGCCGTGGCACTTCTTGTACTTCTTGCCGCTGCCGCAGGGGCACGGGTCGTTGCGGCCCGGTTCGGCCTCCTTGCGGACCGGGTCGGTGCGCGGGCCCAGGCTGTGCCAGACGCGGTGCAGGTCATAGACCGCCCACACGGCTTCGCCGAAGGCATTGGCGCGCGCTTCGCTCACGCTGGGCGGGCCGTCTTCGTCATGCATGTTCCAGGCCGGTGGATCGGTGTCGTCCTCGGCCAGCGCCACGATGCAGTCGAGCGAATCCTCGATCCATTCCGCGGCTTCCTTGTCGCGCGGTGGCGCCCACTCCTCGGGCCAGTCCTCCACCACCGACAGGAAACCCATGGCCCAGACCTGGCCGAAGGCCGGCAGCGGCTCGCCTTCGACCTCGGCGCGCTCGGCCTCGGGCAGGCAGGCGATGGCGCCACGCACGTCCATCACCTCTGGGTGGTAGGTGCGCTCATCCTCCAGCGTTTCGACCTGGGCGCCCAGCGCTGCCGAGACCTCGTTCCAGCGGCGCGCCCACAGCGACATGAAGCGCGCGGCCTGGGCCTCGTCGGCAAAGTGGTTGGAAGTGCCCTCACCCACGCCGATGAGCACCGGCAGGTATTCCCCGGGCGCAATCTCGCGGCGGGTGCAGATCAGCGCCGCCATGGCGCCTTCCAGGAACTCCCACTGCGGCACATCCTCGTCGCGCTCGCGCAGAGAGTCGAGGATGGCGTCCAGCTCGTCGAAGTCGGCGGGCTGCAGGGGGGTGTCCGGTGTATCGGTGGCAGGCAGATTCATGCCGCCAGTGTAGCCTCGCTGCTCCACTGGCGCTGCACGCGCACGCCCAGCCGCGCCAGCCGTCCGGTCATGCGCAGCACCGCCTTGTCCTTGCTCACCAGGCACGCGCCCAGCACCACGGCCAGGTCGATGAACTTCTGGTCGTCCGGGTCCTTGCAGACGTAGGCGGCACGTGGCGCGGGCTCGGCGATGCGCGCATGCCGGTCAAACCGGGCCAGCACCTCGTCGGCGGAAAAGCCGCGCTGCTCCAGGCGCCGCGCGATGTGCGGGTAGTCCAGCACGCGCCGCAGTTCCTCGCGCATGGGTGGCGTGGCATGCCAGAGCCCCTGCCCGCTTTCGAGCCATTCGCGCAGCGCCACCACCGCCGGGTCCTCGTACACGTACATGTCGAGGATGACGTTGGTGTCGATGACCAGCGGCGTGCCGTTCCCTGCCATGCTTGATCAGGCCTGGCCACCTTCGGCGGCGGCATCTGCCGCCGGCGCGCGGCGGGCCATCAGGTCGAAGCGGAACAGGCGGCACTCAATGGGGCCGTTCCACATCGGCACGCGGCGCGACTCCTTGAAGCGCATCTTGCCGGGGAGCCTGAGGTCCGGCGTGAGCAACCAGGCGGTCCAGCCGGCGTAGTGGCTCTTCCAGTGCGTGGCCAGGCGGGCGAAGAAGTCGCTGCCCTCGGCGTCAGCGCTGCCGTCGCTCATCTGCGCGCTTTCGCGGCCGACACGCTCCGCGGGTGCCGGCGCGGACGCGCCCACGGTGAAAGTGCGCGGAGCGCGTGGACCTGCGCGCTCGGCGGCCCGCTCGCGCGCGTTGCGGCCGGCCACACCGGCCGCCGCAATCCGCTCGCCATAGGGCGGGTTCAGCAGCATCACGCCGGGCCGGTCGCCGGGCGGCATGCGCTGCAGCGCATCCCCGCCGCGCAGCTCCAGCGCATGGGCCACGCCCGCGCGCCCGGCGTTGCGCTGCGCGAAATCGACCATGCGGAAGGCCACGTCGGAGCCGAACACGATGGGCCGGTGTCCTGCGGGCCATTCACGGCGCTGCTGCTCCGCCTCTTTGCGCAGCGCCTGCCAGACATGGGGCTGGAACGGCAGCAGCTTTTCAAACGCGAAGCGCCGATGCAGGCCGGGCGCCACACGCAGCGCGATCTGTGCCGCCTCGATGACCACGGTGCCGCTGCCGCAGCAGGGGTCGTACAGCGGCGGGATATCGTCCAGCGTCATGTCGGCGGCCGCGTCCCAGCCGGTGGCGGCGATCATGGCCGCCGCCAGCGTTTCCTTCAGCGGCGCGTCGCCCTTGTCCTCGCGCCAGCCGCGCTTGAACAGCGGTTCGCCCGAGGTGTCCATGGACAGGCTCAGCGTGTCGGCAGTCAGGTGCGCGTAGATGCGCACGTCGGGCCAGTTCGTGTTGACGCTGGGGCGCTCGCCGCGCCGCTCGCGGAAGCGGTCGCAGACCGCGTCCTTGATCTTGAGCGCCGCGAAGTTCAGGCTCTTGAGCGGGCTGTGCTGCGCCGTCACCTCGACCTTGATGGTCTGCGCGGGCGTGAACCAGATTTCCCAGGCCACTTCCTTCGCCGCGTCGTACAGGTCGGCCTCGCTGCGGTAGGGGCCGCGCCACAGCTGCACCAGCACCCGCTGGGCCAGCCGGCTGTGCAGGTTGAGCTTGAGCGCATCGCGCCAGGACGCCCGCACCGCGACGCCCGCGCGCGAAGGCTCCACGGCGTCGCTGCCGGTGATGCGCCGCACTTCGGCCGCCAGAAAAGACTCGACTCCCGCCGCGCAGGGCAGGAACAGGGAAAGATCGTTCATGCAGGGATTGTCGTTCAGGAGTCCCTTCGGCTCCTAAACGGGCGATCTATAGCCTCATGAAAATCTGTCCCACGCGTGGACACGCTTCAGCCAATGCAGCGCATCCGTTCTTTTGCGAAACGATCGACGCAAGAAACCCTTACAACGCCTTGCGCAGATTCGCCGGCGCGATGCGCAGTGCCTCGCGGTACTTGGCCACGGTGCGGCGGGCGCATTCGATGCCCTGCTCGCGGAGCAGGTCGGACAGCTGGTTGTCCGACAGGGGCTTGGAGGGTTCCTCGGCGGCGATGAGCTGCCTGAGCAGGGCGCGCACGGCCGTGCTCGATGCGTTGCCGCCGGTTTCGGTGCCCAGCGATGAGCCGAAGAAGTACTTGAGCTCGTAGGTGCCGAAGGGCGTGGCCATGTACTTGGCGGTGGTCACGCGGCTGATGGTGGACTCGTGCAGGCCCAGTTCGTCGGCGATCTCGCGCAGCACCAGCGGGCGCATGGCCAGCTCGCCGTGCATGAAGAAGTTGCGCTGGCGCTCGACGATGGCGCTGGCCACGCGCAGGATGGTGTCGAAGCGCTGCTGGATGTTCTTGATGAACCAGCGCGCCTCCTGCAGGCGCTGCTGCATGGCGGCATGACCTTCGCTGCCGCCCTCGCGGCCGCCGCGCCCCTGGCGCATGGCGTTGGCGTAGGCGTCCTGCACGCGCAGGCGCGGCATCACGTCGGGGTTGAGCTGCACCTTGAAGCCGCGCCCGGCGCGGGTGACGATGACGTCGGGAATGATGACGTTGCTCTCGGCGTTCGAAAAGCGCCGCCCCGGCTTGGGCTCCAGGCGGGCAATCAGGGCCAGGCCCGAGCGCACGACCTCGTCGGACAGGCCGCTGGCGGCCACCAGCTTGCGCACGTCGCGCTTGGCCAGCATTTCCAGCGGCTGCTCGCACAGGGTCAGTGCCGCGCGAGCCTCGGGCGTGTTGCGCAGCTCCAGGGTCTGGAGCCTGAGGCATTCGCGCAGGTCGCGCGCGCCCACGCCGGCCGGCTCCATGTTCTGCAGCCAGCCCAGCGCCCGGCGCAGCAGGCCTTCGGCCTCTTCCTGTTCTTCCAGCCCGGGCTCGCCGTCGCCGGGGTACATCTGGCGCCAGAAGTCGCGCGCCAGCTCGTCCGGCGGGTCGGCCAGGTAGCCGTCCTCGTTCAGCGATTCGATGAGGAAGTACAGCGCCGCCTGTTCTTCGGGCGTGAGGCGCAGGCAACGCGCCTGATCATGCAGGTGCTCCTGCAACGAGACCCTGGCGCTGGCCAGTTCGGTGGCGGTGGGCGCGTCGTCGTCCTGCGAGCCGGTGCCGCGCGGCGGGGCATCGCCGCCCCATTCGGAATCATCCGGGCTGAACTCGACCGTGCCGTCGCCTTCCCAGCTTTCTTCCAGCGGCGAGCCGCCGTCGAGGCTCGCCTCGACCTCGTCGGCCACCGGCGCATCGCCGGTCTCGCCGGCACCCGCTGCGGCATCCACAATGCGCTCGCCGGGGGCAACAGGCACATCCTGCTGCTCCAGGCCGAAATCCTCGCGCTCGGCCTGTTCCTCGGTGCGCTCCAGGAACGGGTTCTCGTCGAGCATCTGCTCGACTTCCTGCGCCATTTCGAGCGTGGACAGCTGCAGCAGACGGATCGACTGCTGCAATTGGGGCGTGAGCGCCAGATGCTGCGAAACCCGCAGCGACAGACCCTGTTTCATCACATCTTGAAGTGCTCGCCCAAGTACACCCGGCGCACATCGGCGTTGTTCACGATCTCGGCCGTGGTACCACTGGCGAGCACATGACCGTCGCTGATGATGTAGGCGTGGTCGCAGATGCCCAGGGTTTCGCGCACGTTGTGATCGGTGATGAGCACCCCGATGCCGCGGTTCTTGAGAAAGCCAATGATCTGCTGGATCTCGATCACGGCGATCGGATCGATGCCCGCGAAGGGTTCGTCCAGCAGAATGAAGCGAGGATTGGTGGCCAGCGCGCGCGCGATTTCCACGCGGCGGCGCTCACCGCCCGAGAGGGACGGCGCGGGCGAGTCGCGCAGATGGTCAACGCGCAGCTCCTTGAGCAGTTCGTCCAGACGCTGCTCGATGGCCGGCTCCGACAGACGCCGCCCGTCCGGACCCTTTTGCAGTTCAAGCACGGCACGCACGTTCTGCTGCACCGTGAGCTTGCGAAAAATCGACGCCTCCTGCGGCAGGTAGCCCAGCCCCAGGCGCGCGCGGTGGTGGATGGGCAGCTGCTCGATGCGGCGGTCGTCCAGCAGGATCTCGCCGCCGTCGGCGCGCAGCAGCCCGACGATCATGTAGAACGAGGTGGTCTTGCCCGCGCCGTTGGGCCCGAGCAGACCGACGACCTCGCCCTTGTCCACCGTCAGGGACACATCCTTGACGACCTTGCGGCTGCCGTACGACTTGCGCAGGCCGCGCACCTCCAGCCGGCTGTGGAAAGCCATCGGCGGTTGCGAACCGGCCGCCCCCATCGCGTCGGTCACTTGCGCTTTTCTCCGACGCCGGTGCTCGGCTTCAGCGTGGCAGAGTCGCCCGAGGACTGCGCGTTCGGCGGCGGCAGCGGATTGCCCTGCGCATCCTTCTGGATGGGCGTGAGCATGGCGCGCACGCGGCCGGAGGGGTTGGAGGCCGTCTTGTTGCCACCGCCCTTGACCGAGTACACCTCGGTCTGGCCGCTGTAGGTGATCTGGTTGCCGGTGCTTTCGTCATTGAGAAAGGTACCGCGGTAGCGGCGCATCACGGCCTGGCCGGTGATCACGACCGTTTCGGTCTTGCTCTCGTATTCGATCTTCTCGCCCTCGCCCTCGATCCACTCATCGAGGCCCTCGCGCTTCTGGCGGAAAAAGGCGAGCTTGCCCGGCGCTGCGGTGAGCAGGCCGAACTGGTTGCCCTCGCCATCCTGGCGCACCTGGGCGCGCTCGCCGCGCATGATGATGGTGCCCTTGGTAATCACGACGTTGCCGGTGAACACACTGGTCTGCTGCACGTCGTCGTGGCGCAGCGAGTCGGCCTCGACGTTCATGGGCTTTTCACGGTCGGCCAGTTCGGCCTGTGCAAGGCACGGCATCAGCAGGCCGGCAGCCAGCGACAGGGCGGCAAGGCGGAACGCGAAGGGGTGTCGTTGGTGAGTGGTCATGGCAGTCCGGGGCACGATTCTTGCGTTTCATTGTAGCGGCCTACACCCGCCAGATACCGTTTCCGGTGCGAAAAGGGAGTACCAGAGCGGCGCATGCCACCGGACAGTGCTGAAGAAGCGGGCCATTGCCACCCTGCCCGCGCAAGGAGGTAAGGCGGCAGAGCACCGGCTGGCGACGCCTTACTTGAACTCGGCCAACAGCGCGTCGGCCACCAGCACGGTGCGCGGGCCCTGGCCGGCGATGATGTAGCGGCCACCCACGCCCAGCGCCGGCGTTCCCTCGACCTGATAGGCGTCCTGCAGCTGTGCCGCGCGGCGCGCCTTGCCCGTGACCGAGAAAGAGTTGAACAGCTCCGAGAATTTCTTGCGGTCCACGCCCTGCTTCTCGACCCAGGCCGTGATGGCCGGCTCGTTCACCAGCCGCTGTTTTTCGACATGGAAGGCGTGAAAGACCTTGCCGTGCAGGGCGTCGAGCTGGCCCATGGCCTCCAGCGTGTAGTACAGGCGCTGCAGCGGCACGAAGGCTTCGCTGAAGGCCACCGGCACTCGGCGCACCACCACGTTGGACGGCACCTTGCTCTTCCAGCTTTCGAACACGGGCTCGAAGTTAAAGCAGTGGATGCAGGAGTAGGCGAAGAACTCCAGCACCTCGACCTCGCCGGGCTGCACATCCATCGGCGCGGGGCGGCCGAGCTTGATGTAGTCGGTGCCTTCCTTGAAGCGCTGCTGGGCCTGGGCCAGCGTCGGCTGCAGCGCGGCCACCGGGGCCAGCACGGCCGCGCCGGCAGCCAGCAGAGAACGGGAAAACGCGCGACGTTGCATGAGATCGACTCCTTGTTCAGCGGGTGGACGTGGCGGGTTGGGCCATGCCGGCGGCAAAAAGTTCCAAAAGGTATCAGCGCTGCACGCGCACCAGGGCGGCCTCGACGCCGTTGACCTCGAGCTGCTCTCGCGTGGCGTCGGCCGTACCGCGCTGGTTGAACGGGCCAATGCGCACCCGGAATACCGTCGTGCCGTTCTGCTCGCGCTCGGTGATCTCGGCCGCCATGCCCAGCATGGCCACGCGCGCGCGCTGACTTTCGGCTTCCTGCTGGTTGCGGAATGCGCCAGCCTGCACAAAATACACGAACGGGTCGGCCGGCGGCGTGGCGGCCGCTGCCGACTCGTCGCGGCGCTGACCCATCCGCGATTCGAGCAGCTCGGCAATCGGGTCGCGGCTGGGGGCAGCAGCTTCGGCAGGCTTGGGAGCCTGCGCAGGTACGGCGGCCTCCGGGGTGCTGCCGCTTTCAGCGGGCACCGCGACCGGCGGCGTGGCCGGGCCGCCGCCCAGATGGGCATTCGGGTTCCAGCCCTTATTGCGTTCGGCCTCGGCGGCGTCCTGCCCGGGCTTGGAGGCCAGCCCGCGGTCCACGAAGGGCACGGGCACCTTGGTCACATAGACGGCCACCGCCAGCGCGATGCCCAGACCGAGCAGCACGCCGATGACCAGACCCAGAAAGGTACCACCCAGAACCCGGCGCGACCGGGCAGCTCGTGTCTTCATATGACGGACTTCCGTTACATCTTCTGCGGGGCACTCACGCCCAGCACTGCCAGGCCATTGTGCAGCACCTGCGCCGTGGCCGCGACCAGCGCCAGGCGCGCCAGCCTGACCTTCTCGTCATCCACCAGGATGCGCTCGGCATCGTAGTAGCTGTGGTAGGCCGCGGCCAGGTCGCGCAGGTAGAAGGTCACGTCGTGGGGGGCAAAGTCGGCCGCGGCTGCGGTCAGCATGGCCGGGTACTTGGCCAGCTGCAGCATCAGCGACTGCGCCGCCGGCGTGTCAAGCGCGGACAGGTCGGCGTCCTTCAGGGAAGCGACGTCGCCGCCCCAGCCCGCCAGCACCGAGCAGATGCGCGCGTGGGCATACTGGACGTAATAGACCGGGTTGTCGTTGTTCTTCTGCACCGCCAGATCGACGTCGAAGGTGTACTCGGTATCGGGCTTGCGCGACAGCAGGAAGAAGCGCACGGCGTCCTTGCTGGTCCACTCGATCAGGTCGCGCAGCGTCACATAGGAGCCCGCGCGCTTGCTGATCTTGACCTCTTCGCCGTTGCGCACCACGCGCACCATGGTGTGCAGCACGTAGTCGGGGTAGCCGGCGGGGATGCCCACATCGGCGGCCTGCAGGCCGGCGCGCACGCGCGCGATGGTGCCGTGGTGGTCGGTACCCTGGATGTTGATGACCTTGGTGAAGCCGCGCTGGAACTTCTGGATGTGGTACGCGACGTCGGGCACGAAGTAGGTGTAGGTGCCGTCGGTCTTGCGCATCACGCGGTCCTTGTCGTCACCGTAGTCGGTGGACCGCAGCCACAGCGCGCCGTCCTGTTCGTAAGTCCTGCCGTTGGCGATCAGGCGCTGCACGGTGGCCTCGACGTGGCCGTTGGTGTACAGGCTCGACTCCAGGTAGTAGTTGTCGAAGCGGACGTCGAAGGCCTTGAGGTCCAGATCCTGCTCGCGACGCAGGTAGGCCACCGCGAACTGGCGGATGTTGTCGAGGTCGTTCACGTCTCCGCTGGCGGTGAACTCGCGGTCGTCGGAGTGCACCGTCTTCCTGACCAGGAAGTCGTTGGCGATGTCCTGGATGTAGTCACCGTTGTAGGCCGCCTCGGGCCACTCGGCGTCACCGGGCTTGAAGCCCTTGGCGCGCAGCTGGGTGGAGGTGGCCAGCGTTCCGATCTGCACGCCCGCATCGTTGTAATAGAACTCGCGGTACACGTCCCAGCCCTGGGAGGCGTAAAGGTTGCAGATGGCGTCGCCCAGCGCGGCCTGGCGGCCGTGGCCCACGTGCAGCGGGCCGGTGGGGTTGGCGGAGACGAACTCCACCATCAGGCGCTGGCCGTTGGCCGGCTGTCGGCCGAAGCCCTCGCCGTCTGCCAGCACCTCGCGCACGATCTGCTGCTTGGCCTCGGGCTTGAGGCGGATATTGATGAAGCCGGGGCCGGCAATCTCGATGTCGGACACCCACTGCTGGTACACGGGCTGCGCCAGCAGCGCCGCGCGGATCTGTTCACCGACCTGCCGCGGATTGGCCTTGAGCGGTTTGGCCAGCTGCATGGCGGCGGTGACGGCGAAATCGCCATGGGCCGCCACCTTGGGCGACTCGAAGGCAGCCTTTGCGCCGGCGCCTGGCAGCATCTGTTCCAGCGTGGTGGCAAGCCCCGCCAGCAATTCCTGTTTGATCTTGAGCATCCGCCGATTTTAGGTTCTCGCGGCTTTCCCGGCTGGCACCGGCACCCCCGGACCGCGCCAAAGCTGGCTCAGCCACCCCGGGGGGCTGTGCCCCGGGCCGGCGGCGAAGCGTGGGGGCTCAGGTATTTCCGCGCCGCTGCCTTCACGGCGGCCGTGAGGCGCTGGGCCGATGCCGGCTCGCGCTCCCAGTGCTGCCAGTACAGGGCCACGTCCACCGTGGCGCCAGGCAGCACCTCGACCAGCCCGCGGAGCCCCGCCAGATGCTGTTCGGGGACCATGCCCCAGCCCATGCCCAGTTCGAGCGCGGCCTCGAATGCGTCGATGGCCGGCACGAAGTGACGCGGGTAATTGGGACGCACCAGCCCGAAGTGCTGCTCCAGAAAGGCATCCTGCAGGCCGTCCTTGCGGTTGAAGATGACCGCCGGCTGAGCCAGCAGGCGGTGCGGCGAAACCGACCCCGCCGGCGTGCGGCAGCGCTGGGCCACCTCCGGTGCGGACACGCCATGGTAGCGCATGACCCCCAGCGGCTCGGCCACGCAGCCGCGCATGGGCTCGGCCAGCGTGGTGACGCACCCGATCACGTCGCCGCTCTTGAGGGCGCCGTGCGTGTGGTCCTGGTCGTCGATCACCACATCCAGCAGCAGGTGGTGACGCTGCAGCAGCGGCGCCACGCCGGGCAGGAACCAGCAGGCCAGCGAGTCGGCGTTGACCGCCACGCTCAGGCTCTGCCAGCGCGCGCCACTGGCCGACCCGCCGCCCTGCAGGTCGGCCATGAGGTCGGCTTCCATCATCCGCACGCGCTTGACGTGCGCCAGCAGCGCCTGGCCGGCAGCGGTGGCGCGCACCTCCTTGCCCCGCACCAGCAGGCGCTGGCCCAGGTGCTCCTCCAGCGACTTGATGCGCAGCGACACCGCCGCCAGCGTGAGGTTCAAGGCCTGGGCAGCCGGGCCGAAGCCGCGGTGCTCGACCACGGCGGCCAGGGCTTCGAGTTGGCGGGCGTCCAGCATGTCCTAATGAAACTTGAGTGAACCACGAACGGTTCAGCCCAGTTTAACCAGACAGGCCGCGTTCTGGTGAAGGCGTGGGCACCACCATGGGCAGGCCGCTGTGGTCCTTGAGGCCGACGCCCGTCAAGCCCTTGCGAAAACCATCGTTCTCCACTGCGTCTGGTGCGGCTGAACGCGGTGCGGCGCGGGCCACTACCCCCAAACACCTGATCCGGCTGGGGGCGGGCTGATACCGAATCCGCCTTTATTCTCAAATTTTTCTTAATCAACTCTAATTTGAGTTGAATTGGTTTAACAAACCGGAAAGTGGCGGCAAACTCCTGCCATGACCTTCGCATTTCCCACCTTCACCGCCGGCATGGCGCTGAGCCTCTCGCTCATCATGGCCATCGGGCCGCAGAACGTGCATGTGCTGCGCATGGGCCTGCGCCGCCAGCACCTGTGGCTCACCGTGCTGACCTGCTCGCTGGCCGACATCGTGCTGATCTCGCTGGGCGTGTTCGGCCTGTCGCAGCTGGGTGGCCTGTCGGACAAGCTGCTGGGCGCGCTGATCGGCGCCGGCGTGCTGTTCCTGACCGTGTACGGCTGGCAGGCCTTCCGGCGCTTCGTGCGGCCCGATGCCACCGCCGCGCTGGCGTCACTGGCCGGCAATGGGGCCGCCACGCAGGAAAAAACCACCGCACGCCAGGCGATCTTCGCCGCGCTGGCGTTCTCGTTCCTGAACCCGCACGCCTGGCTGGACACGGCCGTGCTCATTGGCACCGCATCGCTGGCCTACGAGCAAGGCAGCGCGATCTTTGGCATGGGCGCTGCCACCGGTTCGATTGTCTGGTTCCTGCTGCTGGGGACGGCCGCGTTCTGGCTCGGCCGCCGGCTCAACTCGCTGCGCGTGTGGCGCATGCTCGACGGCGCCGTGGCGCTGATGATGTGGGGCACAGCCGCCCTGCTGGTGGCCAGCCTGTTCTGACGGTCAGAGCACCTCGACCCCCGGCGCCTGCCGGCGGATGAAGTCCAGCACCTCGGGCTTGCTGAGGTTGGAGAAATAGGTGCGGCCACCGGCGGAGCAATCGTTGGTCCCGGTGGAAACCAGGCCCACCACCGCCTGGCGTCCGTTCATGCTGCGCAGCGCCGGCCCGCCGGAGTCCCCCGGGCAGGCATTGCTCAGCGAGCCGTCGTAGGCAATGCGCAGAAAGTCCGGCGACACGCGCTCCAGCTGGGCGGAGCCCACCGACAGCGCGTAGTCCGGCGCTCCCCAGCCGGCGACCAGGATGGCCTGCCCCTCGCGCGGCGAGCGGGCGGCCACCGGCGCGGCGGGACCCGGCAGCGCTTCATGGAAGGAAACGACCGCCACGTCGTCAACGTAGTAGCTCTCCCCCTCGTTGAACGAGGGATGGGCCACCCAATCCGAGGCTTGCACCTGCCTGCCCTTGCCCTGGCCGTCCCAGACGACGCCGACCACCAGACGGGCGTCGGCATCGACGCAGTGCGCAGCCGTGAGCACCCTGCCCGGTGCGACCTTGACACCGGAGCAGGCGCCGACGTCACCCGCGCGGTCGAGCACCAGCAGCAGCACCACGGGAGTCGAGGAGGAAGGCACGCAGGCGGTGCCGTTGGCCACATAGGGCTGCGCGCCGATGCCGCCGCAACGCTGCACGGGATCGGTGATCGCCGTCTCGGGCTCGCCGCCACCGCCACCACAGGCCGCAAGTGCCAGCGTCAAAGCAGCCAGTGCAAACTTCCATGTCCCTATCATCTTTGCCCGCATCAATCGTGTGCTCTACACGCCCATTCCTGGCGGGCGCCTTGCGGGATGGTAATCGATCAGGTCAGGGAAAACCTCTGTCGCGCCCGGCCCGATGCAACGTTCACAGCACCAGGCTGTCCATGAAGGCTCGCGCCACCGGCGGCAGAGAGCGGCCTACACGCGTGACAAGTCCGATCGACCTCGTCACTGTCGGCCGCACGAGCGGAATCGCGGCCAGCTCGGCCATGTTCGTCAGTTCCAGAGCAAGCACCGGCAGGGCCGCAATGCCCAGTCCCGCCGCCACCATAGCCCCGCAGGCTGCGACGCTGGGGAACTCCAGGACCGGTCGAACCGGCTCCCGCATGCGCAGGAACGCCGCATCGGTGACCAGACGGATGCTGCTGTGTGGTGCGCTCACGATGCACGGATGTGTAGCGAACACCGACCAGGGCACCGCCTTCCTGCTCGCCAACGGATCGTCGCGCCGGCACACCAGGACGAACGGGTCGTCGTGCAGGTGGCGGTAATGCAAGCGCTGACGCGGTGGAGGCCGCACGCTCAGGCCGAAATCGACACGTCCTTCCTCAACCATGCCCAACAGCGTCTCTGCCGGTGCCTCCACCAGGGAGAACACCACCTGCGGATGGGTGCGCTGAAACGCGGCAATGGCGCGCGGCAGCAGGGAAACGCTGGTGGACGGCAGCGCGGCCACCGCCACACGTCCGCTGCGACCGGCCATGAACTCCCCCAGGTCGCCAAGCGCGTGATCGAAGTCGCGCAGTATCCGGCTTGCGATGGGCAGCAGTTCCTGCCCGGTCGCGGTGATACGCACATGGCGCGTGTCCCTGTCAAACAGGCGGGCCCCCAACGTCTGCTCGGCGCGGCGGATGGCGCTGCTGAGCGCAGGCTGCGACAGGCCAAGCTGCAGCGCCGCCTGGCGGAAGCTTCCGGAAGTGGCCACCTGCACGAACGCCTCGAGTTGCCGGATGCTGAGATCAACGCGCATCGTATTGATAAATAAATGTTTTTTCAGAAATAGAAATGTATCGCTTCTCAGATCAATGACACGTGCCTAGACTGTGCCCGGAAACAGAGGAGACAACTTATGGACGATGGACATGGCTGCCGTACTTGAAGGCGTACGCGTGCTGGAACTCGGTCAGGTCCTGGCGGCCCCGTTCGCCGGCGCCATCCTGGCGGACCTGGGTGCCGAGGTCATCAAGATCGAGCGCACGGAAGGTGGCGACGATGCCCGTCGCATGGGACCGCCATTCCACAACGGCGACTCCCTCAGTTTCCAGATCTTCAATCGAGGCAAGCAGTCGGTCGCCCTCGACCTCAAGACCGATGACGGGCGTGCGCATCTGGAGCGCCTGATCGCACAGGCGGACATCCTCATTCACAACCTGCGACCCGGTGTCGCGCAAGCACTGGGCATCGACGGAGACAGCCTGTGCGCCCGCTATCCGCGCCTCATCTACGGCGAGATCTCGGCCTTCGGTCCGATTGGTCCGATGGCCATGCGGCCCGGCTACGAACCGCTGCTGCAAGCCTTCAGCGGTCTCTCAAGCACCAATGGAGGGCCCGATGACCCGCCCATGCGCTCGGGTGCTTCGGTCTGTGACCAGGGATCGGGGATGTGGCTGGTGATCGGCGCGCTGGCCATGCTCCACCGCCGTGAGCGAAGTGGCCGCGGAGGCCGGTTGACCACCTCGCTGCTGGAAACGGCTCTGGCGTGGAACGCCCAGAAAAGCGATGCCTATGTCAACGAGGGGCAGCTTCCACTGCGTCACCGCTCGGGCCATCCCGGATTCGTTCCCTACGAGGCCTTTGATACCGCCGACGGACCGCTGCTGATCTGCTGCGGCAACGACCGCCTGTTTGCCAAACTGGCCCATACGCTGGAACAGCCCCAGTGGATCGATGAAGAGCGATTCGCGACCAATCGTGCCCGCCTCGTACACAAGGCCGAGCTGCTCGAACTGCTGGCCCGGATACTGCGGACGCGGACGCGCGCCGAATGGACCACAAGATTCGAGGCGGCAGGCGTGCCGTGCGCACCCGTCCATACCGTGCCCGAGGCCCTTGCACACCCGCAGGTGCAGGCCCTGGGCATGCTGACCTCGGTACCGGGCAGTGAGGTTTCGCTCACGGCCCTGCCGCTGCGGATCGACAACGAGCGTCCACCGGTGCAGGCCCTAGCTCCCCAATTGGGCGAGCACAACAGCCTTCACGACGCGACATGACAACAAGCCAAGACCATCCACCCTGTCAGGAGACACCATGAAACCCAACCGCCTGCACCGACGAACCGCCATTGCCTTGACCCTGGGCGCCGTGCTGCTCTCCGCGCCGATAGCCCAGGCCCAGGACTACCCCAGCAAGCCCGTCACCATCGTGGTGCCGTTCGGCGCGGGCAGCGGCACGGACCAGTCGGCACGCATTTACGGACAGGCGCTTTCGGACATCCTGAAGGTACCGGTCGTTGTCGACAACAAGGGCGGTGCGAGCGGTTTCATTGCGGCCCAGCATGTCGCGAAGGCGAGCCCCGACGGCTACACCCTGTTCATGACCACCAACACCACGCAGGTGGCCAACCCGTACCTGTTCAAGCGCATCCCCTACGACCCGGTGAAGGACTTCACCCCCATCGCAATGCTCGCCAAAGGCCAGATGCTGCTGCTGGTCCAGCCAGACTCGCCGTATCAGTCGCTCGCGGACCTGCTGTCGGCTGCGAAGAAATCCCCTGGCAAGCTCAATTTCGGCAGCGGTTCCTCGTCGAGCCAGGTGGCAGGCGAGCTGCTCAAGCAGATGACCGGCGTCGAGATCACCAACGTTCCCTACAAGAGCAACCCGCAGGCCATCACGGACCTGATCGGCGGACAGCTCGACTTCATGTTCGCCGATGCGCCTACCGCCATTCCTCAGGTCCAGGGCGGCAAGTTGCGCGCACTGGCCGCCAGCGGTGCCACGCGCCTGGGTGCAGCTCCGGATGTTCCGACCGTGTCCGAAGCAGGTGTCCAGGGATACGACATGTCGTACTGGTTCGCCATCTACGGCCCAGCCGGCATGTCAGCCGACATCGTCCAGCGACTCAACGATGCCATCGCGAAGGCCTCCGCCGCTCCGGAAGTCAAGGCTTTCCAAGCGAAAACCAGCGGCGAGGTGTCCCTGGGCTCCCCCGAGGATCTGGCGCGCTTTCAGGAAGCCGACATGAAGAAATGGGAGCAGATCATCCGCGCCGCAGGCATCGAACCGCAATGAACGACAAGGACACTCGTGGCAGGGTTGTGAGAATCGGCGGGGCCTCCGGGTTCTGGGGCGACTCCAGTGTCGGCGCACCACAACTGGTGAACAGCGGACAGATCGACTATCTGGTGTTCGACTATCTGGCCGAACTGACCATGTCGATTCTGGCGGCAGCGCGAATGAAGAACCCCGCCCTTGGCTACGCGACCGACTTTGTCTCTGTCGCCATGCGCTCCGTGCTCAAGGAGATCTCCGCAAAGGGCATCCGCGTGGTCAGCAATGCTGGCGGGGTCAACCCCCAAGGCTGCGCCGATGCGCTACGGGCGCTCGCCGCTGAGCTGGGGGTGCCGCTCAGGATCGCCGTGGTCACGGGCGACGACGTGGCGCCACTCCTGCCACGGCTGCGCGAGGCGCAACCTCCCGTGCGGGAACTGCAAAGCGGTGCTCCCCTGCCCGCCCATGTCGTGACCGCCAATGCGTACCTGGGGGCGTTGCCCATCAGGGCGGCACTGGATGCCGGTGCCCAGATCGTCATCACCGGCCGCTGCGTCGACTCGGCGGTGACGTTGGGCATACTGATGCATGAGTTCGACTGGCACCACACCGACTACGACCGCCTGGCTGGAGGCAGTCTGGCCGGCCACATCATCGAATGCGGTGCGCAGGCCACGGGAGG
>JAEZLX010000153.1 GCA_023415035.1 Pseudomonadota bacterium
GTCCAGCTGCGCGTGCATCTGCTCGAGCCAGGGCAGGATCTCGGCCTTGCGCGCGGTGTCGAGCGCCGACAGGGGCTCGTCCATCAGCAGGATGCGCGGGCTGGCGGCCAGCGCGCGGGCGATGGCGACGCGCTGGCGCTCTCCGCCCGAGAGTTCGTGCGGGAAACGGCTCAGCAGGTGCCTGATGCCCAGCAGTTCCAGCGCGTGATCCCAGCCGTGGCGGCGTTCTGCTTTGGGCGTGCGGTCGTGGCCGAAACGCAGGTTGCCTTCCACCGTGAGGTGTTCGAAGAGACTCGCTTCCTGGAACACGTAGCCGATCGCGCGCCGGTGCACAGGCACGAAGATGCGCCGTTCACTGTCCTGCAGGACATGTGATCCGATGGCGATGTTTGCCCGGGCGTGTCGTTCCAAGCCGGCGAGCACGCGCAGGCAGGTGGTCTTGCCGCAGCCCGATGGGCCGAAGAGGGCCGTGATGCCCTGTCCTGGAAGCGTCAGGTCCACATCCAGTGTGAATTCCCGCAACGGCAGGCGGGCCTGAAAACACAAGTCCGTCCCGTTCATCGCCGTGAGCTCCTGGCAGAGTGCGCGTTGTACAGCTGCAGCAGCATCAGCACGGCAAACGAGAAGACGAGCATGACAGCGGCGAGGCGGTGCGCGTCACCGTACTCCAGCGCTTCGACGTGTTCGTAGATCTGCACCGACACCACGCGGGTGACACCTGGAATGTTGCCGCCGACCATCAGCACGACGCCGAACTCGCCCACGGTATGGGCGAAGCTCATGATGCAGCCGGTGACGATGCCGGGCCGGCACAGCGGCACGACGACGTGGAAGAAGCTGTCCAGCGGTGTGGCGCGCAGAGTCGCCGCGACTTCCAGCGGCCGGTCGCCCAGCGCCTGCATGGCGTTGAGGATGGGTTGCACCATGAAGGGCAGCGAATAGAACACCGAGGCCACGACCAGACCTTCGAACGTGAAGGGCAGGGTCGGCAGACCGGCCGACTGCATCCATTGCCCGACGGGCCCTATGGGGCCGAGCATGACCAGCAGGTAAAAGCCCAGCACCGACGGCGGCAGCACCAGCGGCAGGGTCACGAGGGCACCCACCGGGCGCGCGACCCATGAGCGCGAGCGTGCCAGCCACCAGGCCAGCGGCGTGCCCAGCACCAGCAGGACCAGGGTCGTCAGGGCGGCGACCTTGAGCGTGAGCCAGATCGCCTGGAGGTTGTCGGGGGTGAGGAACACGCGATGTCAGAGGTCGTAGCCGTAGGAGCGTATCAGGTCCCGGATGTCCGGACTCCGCAGCAATCGGATCAGCTCAAGGGCAGCCTGGTTGTGCTGCCCACGCTGGAGCAGCACGGCATCCTGGCGGATGGGTCGATAGAGAGACGGCGGGATGACCCACATGGAGCCTTCTCGGAGCTTGCCGCCGTCCAGGACCTGCGACAGGGCGACGAAGCCGATGTCGGCGTTGCCCGTTTTCACGAAGCTGAAGGTCTGGCCGATGCTGTCGCCCTGCACCAGGCGGGGCTTGAGGGGTTCGGCCAGGCCCATCTTCTCCAGTACCTGCACGGCCGCAGCGCCGTAGGGAGCGGTCTTGGGGTTGGCATACGCTACCTTGCGCACTTGGGATGATTTCAGGATTTCGCCCCTGTCATCCACTTTGGCCGGATCGACCGACCACAGCACCAGCTTGCCGATGGCGTAGGTGAAGCGCGAGCCGGGGACGGCAAGGCCTTCCTGTTCGAGCAGTGCCGGGCGCTCTTCATCGGCGGCCAGGAGCAAGTCGAATGGTGCGCCGTTCCTGATCTGCGTATAGAACGCGCCGGTGGCACCGAAGGACAGCTTGAGCGTATGGCCGCTGGTCTTTTTCAGCACGGCAGCAATGGCCTTGGCTGGTTCGGTGAAGTTGGCCGCCACGGCGACTCGGGCTTCCGCGGCCCAGCCGGCGGGGGCTGCCACCATGGTGGCAAGAAGCAGTGCAGCGCGGCGCATTGCCTTCATGTAACCTCCTCGGAAGGACCAAGGGTGATCGCTATTCATTTTTGGAATATCGAGTCTATCAAACACCCGGGAGAACCAGCGGCGATACGCACTTGCGTCTGTATCGAACCCCATTGCGGACACATCGACAAATATGACGAGAAAAGCCCATACTCATGCGGGCCTGCAGCAGGCGCTGGGCCACGCGCCCGGTGACAAGCGCCTGGAGATCCTGCGCCAGGTGCGTGATACCGGGTCGATCTCGCAGGCGGCGCGTGCTGTTGGCATCAGCTACAAGGCGGCATGGCAGGCCATCGACACGCTTGGCAACCTGGCCAGTGTGGCGCTGGTGCAGCGGACAGTGGGAGGCAGCGGTGGCGGTGGTGCACGCCTGACAGTGGAGGGCGAACGTTTGCTGCAACTGGCCGATGCACTGGCGCAGGCGCGTGCCGCCGTGCTGGCACGCTTTGCGATGACCGGCGATGCAGCGCAAGGAATGCGGCACGGCATGGGGGTGCGCACGTCCATGCGCAACCAGCTGCCTTGTGAGGTGGTGTCAGTCCAGCCGGCTTCGGAAGGGGATCCGCAGGTGCGCGTGACCGTAGCGCATGGCGATGACCAGTCCATGGTCGCATCGGTCACCCAGGAAAGCGCCGATTTGCTGGGGCTGGAACCCGGGCAGCCCGTGCTGGCACTGAGCAAGGCCACGGCCGTGCGTGTCACGGCGCAGACGCCGCTGCCTGAGGACGGCATGAACATCCTGTCCGGCAAGGTCTGGCGCGTGACGCGTGGCCATGAGCACGACGAAGTGACGCTGACCTTGCCTGGTGGCGGGTTCTGGGTGGGGTTGGCCGCTCACCCGTTCACGCGGCGCAAGGGACAGACCGCCTTCGCGGCGCTGGCTTGTAGTGCCCTCGTCATTGCACTGGCTGACTGAACACCAAAACGGTGTTCAACAGGGTCAGGTCCGCTGTCGCCCGAGTTTGCGGTACACCGTGGCGCGGCTGATGCCTAGCGCACGTGCTGCCTCCATCACATTGCCGCGCGCATCCTCCACCGCCTTGCGGATCAGCGCCGCTTCTACGTCCTTCAGGGGCACGCTGCTGGCCGACAGGGCCTGATGCGGGCGTGTGCCGGCATGGCTGTTTGCCTGCTGGGCCAGCAGCTGCAGCTGGAGGCCTGACCACAAAGGGACCTCGAAGGGCCCGCGGTGCTGACGCGCGGCGTCGAAAAGCGTATCGACGCCGGTAGCGAAGTATTGCGACGCGTGGCTGCCCGTGCCGGGTGCCATGCCCAGCATCTCGCGCGCGGTGCGGTTGGAACCCGTCACCATGCCATCGCCATCAAGACATACCAGGCCATCGTCATGGCCTCCCGGCACACGGCCGGGCCAGCACAGGCGCAAAAGCAGATGATGAGGCCGAGCCAGCGTCAGCGCGTTTTCGATCGCGCGTGCCGACTGTATGACCAGATGCTTGAGGGCAGGCTGCTCCCGTGTTTCCACGCCAGTGAGGTCCAACATGCCGACGCACTGACCGTCGGGCCCCCAGATGGGCGCGCCTGCACAGCTGAACACGCTCGTGTCTTGGAAGAAGTGCTCTCCGCGGTGCAGCCAGACCGGCTGAAGATCGGTCAGCGTGGTGCCGATGGCGGTGGTGCCGACGGCCGCCTCGGACAGGTCGACACCGATGCGCGCAATGGCCGCCACATGCGGGTTGCTGCGGTCGATCGGACCCTGCGCGTCGATGACGATGCCGCGCTCGTTCGTGAGCAGCGCGAAGTAGCGCGTATGCAGCATGGCGCGCGACATCGCGCGGATCACCGGCGAAGCGGCTTCGCGCAAGGCCCGGCTTTCCTGCTGGACGCGGTTCATGGTCGGGGCTGTGACGGTGTCGAACGCCACCTTGTGGTTCGGGTGATGCCCCATCGCCAGGCAGCGCCGCCATGATCGCTCGATTTCCGGCGGAACGCCGACTGCTGCCATCGTCGCGAGCCCGAACAGCACATGCTGCCGCGCCTGCTCGATCTGCTGGAGCCGGTCGACCGGGGCGGGCGGTTGGGGTATGGCGGCATTCATCACGGCTGGCGGATCATCAGGAATGGCTGGCATGATCGGGCTGCGGGCATCTGGTCAGAGATTGGCCTGCCTGGCATCTGCCCGTACCCGTACTTGCCTCAGCGACTGGTCTGCGTCAGAGGCACGCCGCAGACCGGTGTGCTGTCGCCGGGTGCGATGGGCTGCAGGCTGTCCTTGGCCGGTCCGACCTGCATGTCTCGCGGCAGGGGGACCCCGTTCTTGACGGCCAGTACCTCCGACATGATGCTGACCGCGATTTCGGGCGGCGTCTTGCTGCCGATGTAGATGCCGATCGGGCCTCGCAGCATGGCCAGACTTTCCTCGGTCTGACCGAAGTGCTCGATCATGCGCGCGCGCCGCGCCTCGTTGTTACGGCGCGAACCGATGGCGCCCACATACATCGCATCGCTGCCGATGGCTTCCAGCAGGGCCAGGTCATCGAGCTTGGGGTCATGCGTCAGGGCTATCACGCAGGTGCGGCGGTCGACCTGGAACTCGCGCACCACGTCGTCGGGCATGCCGGAGACCAGGCGAGCACCGGCCACCGACCAGCTGCTGCGGTATTCCTCACGCGGATCGCACACGGTCACGGCAAAACCGCAGAACAGGGCCATTGTCGAGAGGTACTCGGTCAGCTGCCCCGCACCGATGAGCAGCATGCGGTACTCGGGTCCGAAACTGTTCCGCAGCCAGACACCGTCATCGCTGAGAGGCATGGGGCGGTCGATGCGCTGCTGGACGATGCTACCGGTGGCAATTTCGGTGTCGCGGCGCATGAGCTGGCCCGCGCCCAGCGCATCGACCAGTTCGGCGAGAACGTCGGGTTCGGGGTTGAACTCCAGCAGCAGTTCCAGCGTACCGCCGCAGGGCAGTCCGAAACGGTGGGCCTCGTCGGCGGTGACACCGTACTTGACGCGTTCGGGCGGGCCTTCGGGAATTGCGTGTGTGATGCCTGTGTGCGCTGGCGGCGCGCCATCCGGCACGGCCGCGCGGCTGTAGCGCCAGACGAGGTCGTCCTCGATGCAGCCGCCCGAAACGGAGCCCATGACCGCGCCCGTTTCGCACAGGGCCATGATGGAGCCGACCGGTCGCGGGGACGACCCCCAGGTCCGCACGACCGTGGCCAGCAGGGCGCGACGGCCTTCGCGGCGCCATTGGAGCAGGTGCCGCAAGACGGTGAGGTCAAGGTTTTCCATGAGTCATCCCATCCCGTCAGCTGATCACCGCCCACCCCAGGGCAATGACGACGATCGCGATGATCACCCATGCCCAGACCGGCATGCCGCCGCCTTGGGTTTCCGGGGCCTCGTCGGCCGTCGCCGCAGGCTGCCCGCTTTCCGGTGTCGCTGCGGGAGGGTGCCTGCGCTGCAGCTCGGCATCGAAGCGCTTGAAGAAGTCATCGGCCAGCGACTTGGCCGCGCCGTCGATCAGGCGCTGGCCGAGCTGCGCAATCTTGCCACCCACGGTGGACTGCACGGTGTAGTGCAGCTCGCAGCCGCCATCGGTCGGTATCAGCTCCACCGACGACTGGCCCTTGCCAAAGCCGGCGACGCCGCCCTGGGCATCGAAGTTGAGGCGGTACGCGCGTGGCGGCTCGATGTCGGTGAGTTGCACCTTGCCCGTGAATCGGGCTGCCACCGGTCCGATCTTGAGGGCGGTGGTGACGTTGTAGGCGTTGTCTCCGGCTGGTTCGAATTTTTCGCAACCGGGGATGCACGCCTTGAGCATCTCGGGGTCGTTCAGTGCATCCCAGGCCTGTTGCTGGGTCGCGGCCAGGGTGCGTTGTCCTTGCATTTCCATGGGTGATCTCCCGTCATGATCGGTGTGGTTTTCAGTGGGCGAGCAGTCGCGAGAGTGCATCGGCCAGCTCCTCCAGCCTGCTGAGATTGTGCACGGCCAGCATGGCGTCTGCATGGCGGTTCAGCACTTGTGCCCCCCGCGCCAGTGGGGCATAGCCTTCGTAGCGCAGCAGTGGGTTGAGCCAGAGCAACCGCCGGCTGTGGCGGCGCAGCCAGCGCAGCTCCGTTTCCAGCGCTTCGGGCTCACCCGTGTCCAGGCCGTCGCTGATCAGTAGCACCACGGTGCGGCGACCAACCAGCTGCCGCGCGTGATGCAGCCGCAATTGCGACAGCGACGCGCCCAGCCGTGTTCCGCCCGCGAAATCGCGGATGGCGGCATTGGTCTCGGCCAGCATGCGGTCGGTGTCCGATTGGCGGAAGGCAGCGCGCAGATCGGTGAGGTTGGTGCCGAAGGCGTAGGCAGAGCGCGGGCGCCCCCTGGTGGCTGCGTGCAGGAAGGCCAGCAGCAGCCTGGCGTAGCGTTCCATCGAGCCCGAGATGTCCACCAGGATGAGCAGCGGCAAGGGCTGATCGACGCGCATGCGGCGCGGCAGCCACAGCAGCTCGCCCTCGTGCCGACGCGCCAGGCGCAGGGCGGCAGGCCAGTGCGGTTGGGTTCCTCGCCAGCCGGATCGGGTCCGGCGCCCAGCGATGGGGGGCAGGTCCAGAGGGACCTCGCGCACGAGGCGTTCGATCAGCTGGTATTCGCTGGCGCTCAGGCTGGCAAAGTCCGCTTGCCGCAGGCGCTCGCGCGTGCTCGCGGTCATGGCAGCGTCCAGCCGCAATTCCTGTTCGCCATTGGCGGGTTGCGGCGTGGTGCGCGGCATCTGCAGCGCCTCCTGCACCCGTGGCTTGCGCTTGGGCGGGTGTGCCGGCGCGGCCTTGGGCAGCATCTGGGCCAGCAGCTGCTGTGCCAGCTCGGGATTGCGGAAGAACGCGTCGAACAGCTGGTCGAACACCTCGATGTCCTGTGGCCGGCTGATCAACACGGCCTGGAGGGCATAACGCAGGTCGTCACGCCGGTCCAGGCCCACGAGCGGAATCGCATCCAGCGCCATCGCGATGCGGCTACTGTCGACCGGCACGCCGGCGCGGCGCAGGGCACGGCCGAAGCCCATCACGTTGTCGGACAGCTTGCCGCTGCGTGCATCGCCCAGTTGCATGGCGTGCCTTTCAGGCGGGCTCGGGCTGCAGCAGCTGGTCGATCAATGGCTGCAGGGCGGCAACGTCTTCGCGCTGCTTGAACAGGATGCCCGCCGTGTTCTGAACCACTTCAGGGTCCAGCTGCAGGGTGTCCAGGGCCACCAGGGCCTTGGCCCATTCGACGCTTTCGGCGATGCCCGGGGAGCGCTGGAAGGCGTTGGCAAAGGGCTGCGAGCGCAGCCGTGAGACAAAGGCGCTGACCTGAGCCGACAGCACATCGCTGGCACCGGGCACCTGGCTGCGCAGGATGGCCAGCTCGCGTTCGCGCTCAGGGTAGTCCATCCACTGGTAGAGGCACCGCCGTTTGACCGCATCGTTGAGATCGCGCGTGCGGTTGCTGGTCAGCAGGGTGACAGGCGCGGCCAGGGCCTTGATGGTGCCCAGCTCCGGGATGCTGACCTGGTATTCACCCAGGTATTCGAGCAGGAAGGCCTCGAAGGGCTCGTCGGCACGGTCCACCTCGTCGATCAGCAGCACCGCGCCTGGCGGCGGGGCCTGCAGCGCCTGCAGCAGCGGGCGGCGGATCAGGTAGCGCTCCTGGTACACCTCGCGCTCGATCTGCTCAGGCGTGGAGAAATCCTGCGCGGCGCGCATGTGCAGCAGCTGCGCGGTGTGGTTCCATTCGTACAGTGCTTCACGCTGCTCCATGCCGTCGTAGCACTGGAGCCGGATCAGGGGCCGGCCCAGCACCTTGGCCGTCGCCTTCGCCAGCTCGGTCTTGCCCACGCCGGGTTCGCCCTCCAGCAGCAGCGGACGCTGCAGCCTCAGGGCGAGGAAGGCCGATGTGACGAGCTGGCGCGGCGCGTGATACCCCACGCCCGCCAGCGCATCGGCCAGTGCGTCGATCGATCCTGTGGCCGCATGGCTGGCAGGTTCGTGGGTACCGGCGGTCATGCGTGCGTCATCCCCTGGCCTGCGCCACGGCGCGCCTGGCATGCACCTTGATCAGCTGCGCACGGTATTCCGCACTGGCGTGCAGGTCGCTGTTGAGTTCCGACGCGTCGATGGCCACCCCATCCACCGCCTCGGGGCTGAAGTTGCCCGACAGCGCCGCTTCCAGACCGGCATGGCGGAACACGCCATTGCCCGCGCCCGTGATCGCCACGCGCACGCCACTGGCGGTCTGTGCAACGAACACGCCGACCAGCGCGAAGCGGGAGGCCGGTTGACGGAACTTGGCATACCCCGCCTTGGCAGGCACGGGGAAGCTGATCGCGGTGATGATCTCGCCGGGTTCGAGCGCGGTGGCGTACATGCCCTGGAAGAACTCGTCGGCAGCGATCTGGCGGCGGTTCGTTAGTACCGTTGCTCCCAGGCCGAGAACCGCGGCCGGGTAGTCGGCCGCCGGGTCGTTGTTGGCCACCGCGCCGCCCATGGTGCCCATGGCGCGGACCTGGCGGTCACCGATGCCACCGGCCAGGGCGGCCAGGGCAGGTATCGCCTGCCGAACCTCGGCGCTGCCGGCCACCGCTTCATGGCGCGTCATGGCGCCGATGACGACGGCATTGCTCTCGCGGCGGATGCCGGTGAGCTCGGCGACACCGGACAGGTCCACCAGCGCTTCGGGCTGGGCCAGCCGTTGCTTCAGCGAGGCGATCAAGGTCTGGCCACCGGCCAGTGGCTGGCCACCCGCACCGATCTTCTGCAGCACATCGGCCAGGGTGGTGGGCTTTTCGTATGCGAATGCGTACATCGTGTCCTCCTTGCTCAGGCCTTGGCAGCCTGAATGGCCTGCCACACTCGGTTCGGGCTGGCAGGCATGTCCAGATCCTTGACGCCCAGCGGCGCCAGGGCGTCCAGCACGGCATTGATGACGGCTGGCGGCGATCCGATGGCTCCCGCCTCACCGCAGCCCTTGGTGCCCAGCGGGTTGGTGGTGCAGGGCGTGCACACGTGGCCGAGCTTGAACTCGGGGAAGTCGTCGGCGCGCGGCATCGCGTAGTCCATGAACGAGCCCGTCACCAACTGGCCAGTTTCGCGGTCGTAGACGCAGTTTTCCAGCAGTGCCTGACCAATGCCCTGCACCAGGCCGCCATGCACCTGGCCTTCGACGATCATCGGGTTGATGATGGTGCCGAAATCGTCCACGGCGGTGAAACGGTCGACGCGCACCACGCCGGTCTCAGGATCCACCTCGACCTCGCAGATGTAGGTGCCTGCGGGGTAGGTGAAGTTGGTCGGATCGTAGAACGCGGTCTCGTTCAGGCCCGGTTCCAGCTTGTCCAGCGGGTAGTTGTGCGGGACATAGGCCGTGAGTGCGACCTGCCCGAACGTCACTTTCTTGTCGGTGCCACGCACGGTGAACTCGCCATTGACAAAGTCCACGTCGGCGTCGCTGGCCTCCATCAGGTGCGCGGCAATCTTCTTGGCCTTGACCTCAATCTTGTCCAGCGCGCGCATGATCGCGGCGCCACCCACCGAAATGGAGCGCGAGCCGTAGGTGCCCATGCCGAAGGGAACGCGGCCGGTGTCGCCGTGCACGATATCCACCTGGTCGGGAGTCAGGCCCAGGCGCGCCGCCACCACCTGCGCGAACGTCGTCTCGTGGCCCTGCCCGTGGCTGTGCGAGCCGGTGAACACCGTCACGCTGCCGGTCGGGTGCACACGCACCTCACCACACTCGAACAGTCCCGCACGCGCACCCAGTGCACCCGCGATGTTCGATGGTGCCAGGCCGCACGCCTCGATGTAGCTGCTGTAGCCGATACCACGCAGCAGACCCTTGGCTGTTGATGCCGCCTTGCGTGCCTCGAAGCCCGCCACGTCAGCCAGCTCCTTGGCCTTCTCAAGGCAGGCGTTGTAGTCACCGATGTCGTACTGCAGGGCCACCGGCGTCTGGTACGGGAAGCTGGTGATGAAATTGCGCCGGCGGATCTCGTCCTGCGTCAGGCCCATGTCCCAGGCCGCGCGGCTGACGATGCGCTCCAGCAGGTAGGTCGCCTCCGGACGGCCCGCGCCGCGGTAGGCGTCCACGGGCGCGGTGTTGGTGAACCAGGCGTCAACCTCCACGTAGATTTGCGGCGTGGTGTACTGGCCCGCCAGCAGCGTGGCGTACAGGATGGTGGGAACAGCCGAGGCAAAGGTGGACAGGTAGGCGCCCAGATTGGCGTCGGTGTGCACGCGCAGCGCCAGGAACTTGCCGTCCTTGTCCATGGCCAGCTCGGCATGGCTGACGTGGTCGCGCCCGTGAGCGTCACTCAGGAACGCTTCAGAACGGTCGCACGTCCACTTGATCGGTCGGTTGAGCTTCTTCGAGGCCCAGGTCAGGCACACGTCCTCGGCGTAGAGGTAGATCTTGGAGCCGAAACCGCCGCCCACGTCGGGGGCGATCACGCGCACCTTGTGCTCGGGCAGGCCCAGCACGAAGGCAGTCATCAGCAGGCGTTCGACGTGCGGGTTCTGGTTGGCGACGGTCAGCGTGTACTCGTCGGTCGCGCGGTTGTACTGGCCGATGGCTGCGCGCGGCTCCATGGCGTTGGGCACGAGCCGGTTGTTGGTCAGATCCAGCTTCGTCACATGCGCCGCATTGGCGAAGGCCGCATCCACCTGCGCCTTGTCGCCGATGGCCCACTTGTAGCAGTGGTTGTCGGGCGCCTCGTCATGGACCGAGGGGGCTCCAGCCTTCTGGGCATCGCGCGTGTCCACCACGGCGGGCAGTGGCTCGTAGTCGACATTGACCAGTTCGGCCGCGTTGCGTGCCTGCTCCAGCGTCTCGGCCACCACCATGGCGACGTGGTCACCCACGTAGCGGGCCTTGCCCTGGGCGAGGATGGGATGGGGCGGTTCCTTCATCGGGGTGCCGTCGGTGCTGGTGATCAGCCATCCGCAGGGCAGCCCGGCCACCTTGTCGGCCGCGACGTCCTGGCCGTCGAACACGCCGATCACACCAGGTGCTGCCAGCGCGGCGGCTTTGTCGATGCCCTTGATGCGGGCGTGGGCGTGCGGCGAACGCACGAACACGGCATAGCTCGTGCCGGCCGGTGTGATGTCGTCGGTGTACTGGCCGGCGCCGGTGAGGAAGCGGTAGTCCTCCTTGCGTCGGACGGATTCGCCGATGTGGGGAAGCTTGGCAAAGTCGGGTGCGCCCATGTCTGTTCTCCTCAGCCCTTCATGCCGGCGGCGCCTTGCACCACGGCCTTGACGATGTTCTGGTAGCCGGTGCAGCGGCAGAGGTTGCCTTCGAGCATCTCGCGCACCTCGGCTTCGCTGGCGTCGGGGCGGCGCTGGCACAGGTCCACCGCGCTCATCACCATGCCGGGCGTGCAGAAGCCGCACTGCAGGCCGTGGCATTCCTTGAACGCCGCCTGCATCGGGTGCAGCGTACCGTCCGGCGCGGCCAGACCTTCGATGGTGGTGATCTCCGCGCCTGCCGCCTGGGCCAGCAGCATGTTGCACGACTTGACGGCCTTGCCGTTCATCAGCACCGTGCATGCGCCGCACTGGGCGGTATCGCAACCGACGTGCGTGCCGGTCAGGCGGAGGTGTTCACGAAGCGCTTGGACGAGCAGCGTGTGGGGTGCCGCGTCCACGGTCACGGCCTTGCCATTGACCTTGAGTGGGACCTGCATGGTTGTCTCCTATGTAGTGTCGTGAGGCACTGAAAGTGAACCATGCGTGAAAAACTCCACGTCCCGGGAAAACCCTGAAACCTGTCAAGTTCGTCGCAGGGATTCTCAAATTGAGACAGGCCCCGGGCGTGCCGCGGCGCAGCAATCGGAGCGTGACGTCAGGATCCGGTCAGCCAGGCTGTCGTGTGTCGCGGTGAGGGCGCTTCAGGCAGTCATCAGCCAGCGTGCCGCCATGCGCAGTCCGGCCCAGGTGAGCAGCAGCGAACCGAGCAGATGCAGCGCCGAATGGGCCAGCGCCAGCATCAGCCTACCCTGCTGCACCAAGGTGACGGCCTCGGCCGAGAAAGCCGAGAAGGTCGTGAGCGCGCCTAGGAAGCCGGTCACGATGGCCAGGCGCCAGACCGGATCGATGTCCGGCTGTGTCTGGAACACCGCGACGGCCACGCCGATCAGCCAGCCGCCCAGCCAGTTGGCGGTCAGGGTGCCCCAGGGCAGCAGCGCGTTGCCCTGGTTGAGCCACAGACCCAGCTGCCAGCGGCCCAGCGCCCCAAGCGAGGCGCCGATGCAGATGGCCAGAACCTGGGTCATGGCGGGCGGCGTTCAGGGATGGATTCAGAACGGTGGGGAGTCGACGCTGGCGCCCTGGCCAGACGCCTCAGCCGGTAGGTCGCGGCCGCGGGTGACTTGTCCGCCCGATGACGCCCCCGGATTGGAGGCAGCCGACTGGCTGGCCGCGATCAGCGGATCGCTGGACAACTCACCTCCGAGGGCCTCGATCAGCGCCGGGATCAATTGTCGCAGCTCACCCGTGCTCAGGGCAACGTCGGTGTCGAACTTGTCATCTCCTTCGGAGGCCGGCTGGTCTTCGAACACCCCCTCCAGGAAGGCGAGCTTCTTGAGTTGCATCGACTCGGTCATCACGAAGCCGACACGGCCTTCCCAGCTCATTGCCAGGCGGGTGGGCAGCTTGCCTTCGGTGATGTGCTTGCGCACCTCGTCGATGAGCAGGTGGTGGCGCGTGAAGCGCACAACCGACTTCTCCTCGTCGTGCGACTTGAGCTCGCATTCGCGCTCGACCGCCAGACCCGCGGGCCAGTCGTCGGGTGTCTCGGCCAGCAGCATTTCGGTCATCGCGGTCTGCGGCGTTTTGGCCGTGTTGAGCAGGGACGCCGAAAAGCCCGGAAAGACCTCGACCAATGCACTGATGACCTCGTCGTTGCGGCCCTGGCTGCCGGCGTCGGTGACCAGCCAGCCGCTGTGCGGGTCGATCCAGACGAGGATCTGACTGCGACGGGCGAAGGCCTGGGGCAGCAGGGCCAGCAGGGCATCCTCGCGCAGGGCCTTGGTCTCCTTCTTGCCCGGCTTGCGTCCGGTCGTGGCCTCGATGTGATCAGCCGCTTCCTGGGCCTTTTCACGCACCACCGAACCGGGCACGGACTTGGTCTCTATCACGAAGCGCAGGATGCGCTGGCCATCGATGGACTCGACCAGAGGGCCGTTCGCGATGCCGCGGGGCTCGATCCAGCCAAAGGATTTTTCCTGGGTGGCGCCACAGGGCGCGAAGCGTGCTTTGTCGAGCGCCGCTTCCATCTCGTCCAGCGACGGCATCCAGCCAGGAGCGAGACGGTACAAAGTCAGATTCTTGAACACGGTATGAGGTGGTCCGGAAAGGGACGTGGCCGCTCACGGGCCACTGTCCGGGGGAATCAATCAGAGTTCTTCGACGCGCCGGGCCGGGTAGCTGTCCCAGGCCTGGCATCCCGGGCATTGCCAGAAATGCTGTCGGGCCTCGAAGCCGCACGCGGCGCAGCGGTAGCGCTTGAGCGGACCGCAGGCCAGCTCCAGGGCCGACATCACCGGCTGGCGGGCCTCGGCGTCGCTGAAGGCTTCGCCTTCGAGCCAGCGCGTGGCCATGACCAGCGACGGCTCCTGGCGCAGATGGTCGAGATAGCGCAGGCGTTGCGCCGGGCCGGCCGGATCGAGGCTGGCCAGGGCTTCCGATATGTCCAGCGAGGGCCCGCGCTCGTGCGCAGCCTCCAGCAGGCGCCGGGCCTCGGCCTCGCGGCCGAGCTTGCGGGAGAGCTCTGCCAGGTTGTGGGCCGCCAGCGGCAGGGCCTGTGGGGCACTGTCGGCCAGCCGCAGCAGCGCCTCGAAGGCGCCGGCGGCATCGCCGATCTGCGAGCGCAGGGCCGAGATGGTCATCCAGCCGCGCGCCAGCGACGGCACACGGGCAACGGCTTCGTCCAGCAGCTTGAACGCCTGCAGGGTGTTTCCACCGCGCTGGGCGAGATCGGCCTCTTCGCACAGGTAGTGGGCCAACCGGCCGGTGAAGCTGCCGGGCTGGGCCTGATCGAGCTTCTCGGCCACGCGACGGGCCTGCGTCCAGTCGCGCGAGCGCTCGTAGATCGACAGCAGGGCCAGCAGGGCCTCGCTCTCGAAATCCGAACCTTCAAGCTTGACGAGCGCCGCTTCCGCACGGTCCAGCAGGCCTGCCTTGAGAAAATCCAGGGCCAGGGCGTGCTGGGCGCGGTCGCGGTCCTTGCGGCCAATGTCCGATCGCGCCAGCAGGTGCTCATGCACGCGGATCGCGCGGTCGTAATCGCCCCGGCGGCGGAACAGGTTGCCCAGGGCAAAGTGCAGTTCGGCTGTGTCGGGGTCGCTCTGCACGGCTTCGATGAAGGCGTCGATGGCCTGGTCCTGCTGTTCGTTGAGCAGGTGGTTCAGACCACGGAAATAGGCGCGCGGCGCATTCCGTCCGGCCATGCGCCACTGGCGCAGGTCCAGCCGCGAGGCCACCCAGCCCAGCGCGAACGCCAGCGGAAGCCCCCAGAGCAGCCAGGTCAGGTCAAGTTCCATGGTGTCGGGTGTCGACCGCGTCGGTGATCACGGTGGTGTTGTCTGCTGTCAGGGTGGGAGGAGGGGGCGGGGCGGGAGAGTCCGCATTCGCTGCCGGAGCAGCTCGCGTGGTGTGCGCAGGAGGGGTCTGGCGGGTCCGGCGGGCGCGCAGCCACAACGGGAGCATCACGATGACGCCCAGAGCCACGCCGATCAGCAACGCCACGAACAGCACCAGCACCAGGGGCGCCTGCCAGGACACGCCGAAGAACAGATGCAGCGTGACGGGCGCCTGGTTGTTCAGGGCGAAGGCGAACAACGCAAAAAAAATGGCTGCATTGAGCAGCCACATCAGGTATCTCATTCATCCCCTCTGTGGTGGGGACGATTGTACCGGTCACTCCTGTGTCCGGGGCTCCTGGCCGAGGATTGCGGCAGTGCGAGCGTCCACCTGTTCACGCAGGGCCTTGCCTGGCTTGAAATGGGGGACACGCTTTTCCGGGATCATGACGCTCTCGCCCGAGCGCGGGTTGCGCCCGATGCGCGGCGAGCGCCGGTTGACGGAAAAGCTTCCGAACCCACGGATCTCGATGCGGTGGCCCTTGACCAGAGCGTCGCTCATGGCGTCGAGAATGGCCTTGACGGCAAACTCGGCGTCACGGTGCGTGAGCTGGCTGAAGCGGCCAGCAAGGGCTTCGACGAGGTCGCTGCGGGTCATGTGCTTTGTTGTAAGTTGTGCTCAACCGGTTGCGGGGATCACCTGGGGCGTGATGCCGGCGGCAGGTACGAAGCCCGCCGCCGGTGTCACGCTTGCTGGCGTTGGCCGGATCAGTTGTTGCCGTCCAGCTTGGCCTTGAGCAGGGCGCCCAGGTTGGTGGTGCCGGCGTTGCCCACGTTCTGGTTCAGGCTGGCCATGGCTTCCTGCTGGTCGGCAGCGTCCTTGGCCTTGATCGACAGCTGGATGTTGCGGGTCTTGCGATCCACGTTGACCACCACGGCCGTGACTTCGTCACCTTCCTTGAGCACGTTGCGGGCATCTTCCACGCGGTCGCGGGAGATTTCCGAGGCGCGCAGGTAACCGATGACGTCATCGCCCAGGTCGATTTCAGCGCCCTTGGCGTCCACGGTCTTGACCTTGCCGGTCACCACGGAACCCTTGTCGTTGACCGACACGAAGGTGGTGAACGGGTCGCCGTCGAGCTGCTTGATGCCCAGGCTGATGCGCTCGCGCTCCACGTCGATGGCCAGCACGACAGCTTCGACTTCCTGGCCCTTCTTGTAGTTGCGAACGGCGGTTTCGCCCGGCTCGTTCCAGGACAGGTCGGACAGGTGCACCAGGCCGTCGATGCCGGCAGCCAGGCCTACGAACACGCCGAAGTCGGTGATCGACTTGATCGGGCCCTTGACGCGGTCGCCACGCTTGGTGGTTTCGGCGAATTCGTGCCAGGGGTTGGCGCGGCACTGCTTCATACCCAGGGAGATGCGGCGCTTGTCCTCGTCGATGTCCAGAACCATGACTTCGACCTCGTCGCCCAGCGACACCAGCTTGGACGGGGCCACGTTCTTGTTGGTCCAGTCCATTTCGGACACGTGCACCAGGCCCTCGATACCCGGCTCCAGCTCGACGAACGCGCCGTAGTCGGCGATGTTCGTGACCTTGCCGAACATGCGGGTGCCTTGCGGGTAGCGGCGGGACACGCCCAGCCACGGATCGTCGCCCAGCTGCTTCAGGCCCAGGGAAACGCGCTGCTTCTCGGTGTCGAACTTGAGGATCTTGGCGGTGATTTCCTGACCGGCCTGCACCACCTCGGAGGGGTGGCGGACACGGCGCCAGGCCATGTCGGTGATGTGCAGCAGACCGTCGATGCCGCCCAGGTCAACGAAGGCACCGTATTCGGTGATGTTCTTGACCACGCCGGTGACGATGGCGCCTTCCTTCAGGGTTTCCATCAGCTTGGCGCGCTCTTCGCCCATGGAGGCTTCGACCACGGCGCGGCGGCTCAGCACCACGTTGTTGCGCTTGCGGTCCAGCTTGATGACCTTGAACTCCAGGGTCTTGTTTTCGTACGGCGTCAGGTCCTTGGTCGGACGGCTGTCGACCAGCGAGCCCGGCAGGAATGCGCTGATGCCGTTGACCATGACCTTCAGGCCGCCCTTGACCTTGGTGCCGGTGGTGCCGGTGACGAATTCGCCGGATTCCAGGGCCTTTTCCAGGGCCATCCACGAAGCCAGGCGCTTGGCCTTGTCGCGCGACAGGAGCGTGTCGCCGAAGCCGTTCTCGACGGAGTCGATGGCCACGGAGACGAAGTCGCCCACCTGGACTTCGAGTTCGCCCTGGTCGTTCTTGAACTCGGAGATCGGCACGTAGGCTTCCGACTTCAGTCCGGCGTTGACCACCACGTGGTTGTGCTCGATGCGCACGACTTCGGCGGTGATGACTTCGCCCGCGCGCATTTCAGCGCGCTTGAGGGACTCTTCAAACAGGGCGGCAAAAGATTCAGACATGAGGTTTCCTAAGACCGTTCAGCGTCGGACGCGGGTGGCCACTTTGGCTCGCGCGGGAAATCGACGGATGGACGGCGTTTCAAATGCAGCGCGTGACGCTGCGGGGTTGGGTCAATGAACCATCGGGCCTGCGGGCGGGGAACACCCGGCGGGGCCTTTTGGGCCGGTACCGACGGCGTCCTCAGCGGCCTGAAAACACCGTCCTGTCCTGCCACCAGTCCAGCACCTGTTGCACCGATTGCTCGATGCCCAGGTGCGAGTTGTCCAGCAGCAGGGCGTCCCCGGCAGGCTTCAGGGGGGCGTGCGCCCGGGTGGTGTCCCGCGCGTCCCGCTCCCGCAAATCCTGCAGAAGACCGTCGATATTAGCAGTAAACCCTTTTGAAATCAATTGCTTATACCGACGCTGGGCGCGCTGCTCGACGCTGGCCGTCAGAAACACCTTCAGCGGGGCTCCTGGGAAGATCACCGTGCCCATGTCGCGGCCGTCAGCCACCAGCCCCGGCAGGCGCCGGAACGACAGCTGCAGACCGTGCAGGGCGGTGCGCACGCCCGGGTGGCGGGACACCTGCGATGCCATGCCGCCGGTGGTTTCCTGGCGCAATTCGTCGGTCACGTCCTTGCCGTCCAGAAACACCCGGTCTTCCTGGAACGACACGGGCAGCGCCGCCGCGATGCGGGCCAGCGCCGGTTCGTCGTCCAGCGAAACGCCTGCGTCCCGCGCCGCCAGTGCCGTGGCGCGGTACAGGGCGCCCGAGTCAAGCAGGTGGTAGCCCAGCCGCTGCGCCACCGCCGAGGCCAGCGTGCCCTTGCCGGACGCTGTGGGGCCATCGACGCAGATCACCGGGATGTCGTTTTCCGCGGCCTGGCAGACACCGAACAGGGTCTCGAAATAGTCCGGGAAGGTCTTGCCCACGCAGCGCGGATCCTCGATGCGCACGGGCAGTCGGGCCGGGTTGAACGCCGCCAGCGAGAAACACATGGCCACACGGTGGTCGTCGTAGGTGTGGACGCTGCCGGTGCTCCAGCTGGCGGGTGGCGAGATGCGGATGAAGTCGGCGCCTTCCTCCACCATGGCGCCGAACTTGCGGCACTCGGCCGCCATGGCGGCGATGCGGTCGGTTTCCTTCACGCGCCAGCTGGCGATGTTGCGCAGCGTGGTGGTGCCCTCGGCGTAGAGCGCCATCACGGCCAGCGTCATCGCCGCGTCCGGGATGTGGTTGCAGTCCAGGTCGATGGCCTGCAAGGGCCAGCGGCCACGCCGGATGTGCAGGCGGTTGGCCTCGCCGCGGACATCGGCGCCCATCAGTCGCGCGGCCTCGACGAAGCGGATGTCGCCCTGAATGGATTCGAGCCCCACGCCTTCGATGGTGATGCCGTCAAAGCCGGGCGAGGCGGGCGCGATGGCACCCAGTGCGATGAAATAGCTGGCCGAGGACGCATCGCCCTCGACGTGGATCAGGCCGGGCGAGCGGTAGCGGCTGCCGGCGTTGATGGTGAAACGCTCCCATCCGTCGCGCGCGACCGTGACGCCGAAGCGCTGCAGTAGGTTGAGGGTGATCTCGATGTAGGGTTTGGAGATCAGCTCGCCGATCACCTCGATGGTCACGGGGCGTTCCTGCGCCACCAGCGGCAGCGCCAGCAGCAGGGCGGTCAGGAACTGGCTCGACACGTCGCCGCGCACGCGGATCGGCAGGTCCAGCTGCAGGGAGCCGGTCGTGCCGTCGCCCAGCCGCAAGGGCGGGTAGCCCTCGTTGCCGAGATACGCAACCGCACAGCCGAGCTGGCGCAACGCATCGACCAGGTCGCCGATCGGGCGCTCGTGCATGCGCTCGATCCCGCTGAGCTCGAACGAACCACCCTCGCGCGAGGCCAGCAGGGCGAGCGCGGCCGTCAGCGGACGCATGGCGGTGCCGGCATTGCCCAGGAAGAGCTTGCCCTGGCGCACCGGCAGGCGTGCGCCCAGACCCTGGATGCGCAGCCGGCTGTCGTCCAGTCGCTCGATAAGGCAGCCCAGCTGCTGCAGAGCCGCGAGCATGACGCGGGTGTCGTCCGAATCGAGCAGGTCGGCAATCTCGGTGGTGCCTTCGCTGAGCGCGGCCAGCAGCAGGACCCGGTTGGAGATGCTCTTGGAGCCGGGCAGGCGGACGGTGCCGCCGGCGCTGGACAGGGGCGGCAGGTCGAGGAAAGCGGTCGTGTACATGAAGCCTATTTCGTCATCCGCCAGTGCGCGCGCGCCTCGCTGGCGCGCTCGATCAGCGCCTCCAGCGCATCGGCGTTGCCGGCGTTGAGCGCCGTCTCGAAGGCATGCAGGGCACGCTGGAAATGCTTGCTCTGCGCCAGCAGTTCCTCGCGATTGGACAGCAGGATGTCGCGCCACACCGAGGGATCGCTGGCGGCGATGCGCGTGAAATCGCGGAAGCCCGGCCCGGCCAGCGACAGGAAGTCGTCACCCGACGCCTGGCCGGTGATGGCGTTCATGGCGGCGAACGCGATCATGTGCGGCAGATGGCTGACGGCGGCATAGGCCGCGTCGTGAGCTTCGGGCGACATCAGCTTGAGCTCGCAGCCCAGTGCCTTCCAGACCTGCTGCGCCTTGTCCAGCTGCGCGGTAAGCGTGCGCTCGATCGGTGTCAGGATGACCTGGCGACCGGTGTAGAGGTCAGGGTCGGCGTGCTCGACACCCGAGAGCTCCTTGCCGGTGATGGGGTGGGCGGGCACGAACACGCCGATCTGGTCGCGCAGCACCCGCCGTGCGGCGTCGATCACGTCACGCTTGGTCGAACCCACATCCATGAGGAGCACATTCGGCGTGATCAGGTGGCGGATGGCCTTGAAGGTGGCCTCGGTGGCAGCCACCGGCACGGCCACGAGCACCAAGTCGGCGCCGGAGACAGCCAGCAGGGCGGAGGGGGCCTCCACGTCGATCACGCCCAACTGTCGGGCGCGCTCGGTGGTGGAGGGTGACTTGCTGTAGCCGACCACGCGCTTGACGAGGCCGGCGCGCTTCATGGCCAGGGCGAACGATCCGCCCATCAGCCCGCAGCCGATGAGGCCGAGTTGTTCAAACATCATCTGGTTTTCCTGTCCGCGTTACTGGGCCATCATTCGCTCACCGGGTAGGCGCCCAGCACCTTGTAGAACGCGCACAGGCTCCGCAGTTCCTCCAGGGCGGCGGCCACCGGCGGCTGGCTCGGGTGGCCGGCGATGTCGATATAGAAGTAGTACTCCCACTGGCCGGACTTGGCGGGGCGCGATTCGAAGCGTGTCATCGACACGCCGTGCTTTTTCAGCGGAACGAGCAGGTCGTGCACCGCGCCCGGACGGTTCGGCACGGAGACCACGATGGAGGTGCAGTCCCGACCGGAAGCCGGCGGTGTGGCCAGCGTCTGCGGCAGGCAGATGATGGCAAAGCGCGTGCGGTTGTAGGCCTCGTCCTGGATGGCGTGGGCCACGATGTGCAAACCGAACTGGGCGGCAGCCCGTTCGCTGGCGAGAGCGGCCCAGGCCGGGTTGGTGGCGGCCAGTCGGGCACCTTCGGCATTGCTGCTGACGGCACGGCGCTCGGCGTGGGGCATATGCTGGCTCAGCCAGCCCTGACACTGCGCCAGCGCCTGCGGGTGGGCCAGCACGACCTCGACGCCGTCGAGCGCGTTGGCCTGGCGCAGCAGGTTGTGGCGCACCAGCAGGCTGACCTCCCCGACCACATGCACGGGCGAGCGCAGGAACAGGTCGAGCGAACGCGCAACCACCCCTTCGGTGGAGTTCTCGACGCCCACCACACCGAACTGCGCGGTGCCTGCCGCCGTGGCGTGGAACACCTCGTCAAAGCTGGAGCAGTAGATCAGGTTGGCGGCGCTGCCGAAGTATTCGATAGCGGCCTGTTCGCAGAACGTACCCTCGGGGCCGAGCACGGCCACGCGCTGGGGCGCTTCCAGCGCCAGGCAGGCCGACATGACCTCGCGCCAGATGGCGGCGACGTGCTGGTTGAGGAGGGGGCCTTCGTTGGCCGCCTGGATCTTCTCGATCACCTGCGCCACCCGGTCCGGACGGAAGAAGGGCGAGCCTTCCTGGCGCTTGATCTCGCCGACCTGCTCGGCCACGCGGGCACGCTGGTTCAGCAGCGTCAGCAGCTGGCGGTCCAGCGCGTCGATCTGCAGGCGCAGGGCGCCCAGTGCCTCGGACTGGACGGGCTGCGCCTTCTGCTGCTCGCTCATGCGTGCTCCTTCTCGAAGTCGCGCATGTAGTCGACCAGGGCCTGCACGCCCTCGATGGGCATGGCGTTGTAGATGCTGGCGCGCATGCCGCCTACCGACTTGTGGCCCTTGAGCTGCAGCAGGCCGCGTGCCTTGGCGCCGGCCAGGAAGGCATCGTTCAGCCTCTCCTCGCGCAGCTGGAACGGTACATTCATGCGCGAGCGCACGGCCGGGTCCACCTTGTTGACGTAGAGACCAGACTGGTCGATGAAGCCGTAGAGCAGATCCGCCTTGGCGATATTGCGCTTCTCCATCGCGGCCACGCCTTGCAGATCGCCCTCGCGCTGGCGCTTGAGCCACTGGAAGGTCAGACCGGCCATGTAGATGGCGTAGGTGGGCGGCGTGTTGAACATCGACTGGTTGTCGGCCACCGTCTTGTAGTCGAACGCGCTTGGGCAGACGGGCAGGGCGTGGCCCAGCAGATC
>JAEZLX010000161.1 GCA_023415035.1 Pseudomonadota bacterium
GCGGAGCCATCGTCTGCACTTATGGCGACACGATGCGCGTGCCGGCCTCGAACGGGCTGTCGCTGATCCGGGCCAAGGCGCGAGGAGCTGACATCCGCATGGTGTATTCGGCCGCCGATGCACTGGCCGTGGCGCGGGCCAACCCCCAACGGGAGGTGGTGTTCTTCGCCATTGGTTTCGAGACCACCACGCCACCCACAGCGCTGGCCATCCGTCAGGCCAGTCAGGAGAGCCTACACAACTTCAGCGTGCTGTGCTGCCATGTGCTCACGCCATCGGCGATCACCCACATCCTGGAGTCACCCGAGGTACGCCAGTGGGGCACCGTCCCCATCGACGGCTTCATCGGCCCCGCTCACGTGAGCATCATCATCGGCTCGGCACCGTACGAGCATTTCGCCGAGAGCTACCGCAAGCCGGTGGTCATCGCAGGCTTTGAGCCTTTGGATGTGATGCAGGCCATCCTCATGCTGATCCGTCAGGTCAATGATGGTCGCGCCCACGTGGAAAACGAGTTCACCCGCGCTGTCACCCGCGAGGGCAACCTCAAGGCCCAGGCCCTGATGTCCGAAGTGTTTGAGCTTCGGCCGAGCTTCGAATGGCGGGGGCTGGGCGAGGTGCCTGGCAGCGCCCTGAAGATCCGCGAAGCCTTCGCCGCCTTCGACGCCGAACGCCGATTTGGCCTCGCCTATCGCTCGGTGCCCGACAACAAGGCCTGCGAATGCGGTGCCATCCTTCGCGGCGTCAAGAAGCCGACCGACTGCAAGATCTTCGGCACGGTCTGCACGCCCGAGAATCCCGTCGGCTCCTGCATGGTGTCCAGCGAGGGAGCATGTGCGGCCCACTACACCTATGGACGCTTCCGTGACATCCCTGTCGTGGCCGCTCCCGCCCAGGCCTCCGAGGAGATCCCATCGTGAGAATTGACTCAGACAACCCCGCACCAGGCGAAACGCCCCAGGGCAAGCCCGAGAAAAAGCCCTACATCCGTCCGCTGGACATCCGCCGCGGACGGATCGACATGAGCCATGGTGCAGGAGGCAAGGCTGCCGCCCAGCTGATCGAGGAGCTGTTCCTGGCGGCCCTTGACAACCCGTTCCTGCGCCAGGGCGACGACGGCGCCGCCCTGCCCTTGCCCGCTTTCGATCCGGCCCAGGGGCGCCTCGTCATGGCCACCGACGCGCACGTCGTCTCGCCCCTGTTCTTTCCCGGCGGCGACCTGGGCTGTCTGGCGGTGCATGGCACCATCAACGACGTGGCAATGATGGGCGCCAGGCCGCTGTACCTGAGCGCCAGCTTCATCATCGAGGAAGGCTTTGCACTGGCCGACCTGCAGCGCATCGTGCAATCGATGGCGGCGACAGCACGCGAGGCCGGCGTTCCGGTGGTGACCGGCGACACCAAGGTGGTCGAGCAAGGCAAGGGCGATGGCGTCTTCATCAGCACCACCGGCGTGGGCGTGCTGCCTGCCGGCGTGCACATCACCGGCAGCCTCGCTCGCCCGGGCGACGTGGTGCTGCTCTCGGGCACCATCGGCGACCATGGCGTGGCCGTGCTGTCGCAGCGCGAGTCGCTGAGCTTCGAGACCGCCATCGAAAGCGACACCGCCGCGCTGCACACCCTGGTGGCCGCCATGCTCGAAGCCGCCCCCGGCGCGGTGCGCGTGCTGCGCGACCCCACGCGCGGCGGCCTGGCCACCACGCTCAACGAGGTGGCGCGCCAGTCGGGCGTGGGCATGCTGCTGCGCGAGGCCGACATCCCGGTCAAACCGCAGGTGGATGCCGCGTGCGAGCTGCTGGGCCTGGACCCGCTGTACATCGCCAACGAGGGCAAGCTGATTGCCGTGGTGACGCCGGACGCCGCCGACGCCGTGCTCACGGCCATGCGCGCCCACCCGCTGGGTGCCGACGCTGCCCGCATCGGCGAAGTCACGGCTGACCCCTATCACTTCGTGCAGATGAGCACCAAGTTCGGCGGCCGTCGCGTGGTCGACTGGCTGAGCGGGGAACCCCTGCCCAGGATCTGCTGAATGGCCGGCGTGGCCTCGCCGATGCCAAGCAGCCGCGTTGCGCTCACCTGCAACAGGCAACACATATCGGACCATGCCGCTCCTACAATCCGGGCAAAACGCCGACAACCCCTCCACGACCGGTGAACATGCCTACCTTTGCCGAGAGCCTGCCCACCGTCCTGGTGGTTGACGACGAGGTGCGCTCGCAGGACGCCATGCGCCGCACGCTCGACGAGGACTTCACCGTCTTCACGGCCAGCAGCGCCGACGAGGCCCGCGAGCTCCTCCAGCGTCAGCCGGTCAGTGTCATCCTGTGCGACCAGCGCATGCCCGGCACCACCGGCGTGGCCTTTCTCAAGGAAGTGAGGGAGCGCTGGCCCGAAGTAGTCCGCATCGTGATTTCGGGCTATACGGACAGCGAAGACATCATTGCCGGCATCAACGAGGCCGGCATCTACCAGTACATCCTCAAGCCCTGGGCACCCGATCACCTGATCGAGGCCGTGCGCAACGCGGTCGAGGCACAGGTGCTGCAACGTCAGACACGCCGGCTCGATCTGGAGCTGCGCACCAGCACCCGCGTGCTGCGGCAGCGCACCGAAGAACAGATGGCCCAGGCACGCAGCCATTTCGATTTCGGCCGCATCATCCGCTCGCCGGGTAGCCCGCTCGATGCCGTCTGTGCCATGGCCGAGCGCGCCGCGCGCTACGACATCCCGGTGCTGGTGCTTGGCGAATCCGGCACCGGCAAGGAACTGCTGGCGCGGGCCATCCATTACGCCTCTCCCCGCCTGGCCGGTCCGTTCGAGGTCGAAAACTGCGCCGCCATTCCGGACACGCTGCTCGAATCCGAGCTGTTCGGCCACAAGCGTGGCGCCTTCACCGGTGCCTACGAGGACCATGCAGGCCTCTTCCAGCGCGCCAACGGTGGCACCGTGTTCCTGGACGAGATCGGCGAGACATCACCGGCCTTCCAGGTCAAGCTGCTGCGCGTGCTGCAGGAAGGCGAAGTCCGCCCGGTCGGCGCGGCACGCCCCATCCCGGTCGACGTGCGCATCATCGCGGCCACCCACCGTGACCTGGAGCAACGCGTGAACCAGGGGTTGTTCCGCGAAGACCTCTACTACCGCCTGGCCGGTGTCACGCTGACCATCCCGCCGCTGCGCGAGCGCGTGGGCGACATCGGTCTGATCGCACGCCAGCTGGTCCATGACGTGGCCACCGAGATCGGCCACCCGGGCGCCGAACTGCCCGATGAAGCGCTGGCCTGCCTGATGGCCTACCCCTGGCCCGGCAACATCCGCGAGCTTCGCAACGAGATCGCGCGTGCACTCGCCCTGCACGATGGCACGCGACTCAGCGCGGCGGCATTCTCACCCCGCGTGCTGCAGGGTCGCAGCGGCGCGGCTGGTAGCGACATGCAATCGGCGATCCCGCGCTCGGGCACCCTGGCCGAGCGGCTCGATGTCATCGAGGCCATCATCCTGCGTGAAACGCTGGAGCGCCTGCGCTGGAACAAAAGCCATGTGGCCAAGGAGCTGGGCCTGAGCCGCGTCGGCCTGCGCAGCAAGATGCAACGGCTGGGACTGGAGGGCTGACATGACCGAGCCACTGAACGTGCTCTGGCTGCAAAGCGGTGGATGCGGCGGTTGCAGCATGTCGCTGCTGTGCGCCGATACGACCGACTTCCAGGGCCATCTGCGGGACGCGGGCATCAACCTTCTCTGGCACCCGTCGCTGTCGATGGCCTGTGGCAACGAGCTGATGGAGCTGCTGGACGACGTGCTGCAAGAGCGCACGCGACTGGACGTGCTGTGCATCGAGGGTGCCCTGCTGCGTGGCCCGCGCGGCACGGGGCGTTTTCACATGCTGGCCGGCACCGGTTTGCCCATGATCGAGTGGGTGCGGCGGCTGAGCGAACGCGCGCGCCACGTGATGGCCGTGGGCAGCTGCGCCGCGTGGGGCGGCATCACCGCCGGCGGCGACAACCCCACCGACGCCTGTGGCCTGCAGTTCGAGGATGACCAGCCCGGCGGACTGCTGGGCGCGACGTTCCGCTCCGCCAGCGGACTGCCCGTCATCAACGTAGCCGGATGCCCCACGCATCCCGGCTGGGTCATCGACACCCTCATGTCGCTGGCCAGCGGAGAGCTCGACGCCGATGCGCTCGATCCGCTGAACCGGCCTCGCTTCTATGCCGACCAGCTCGTGCACCACGGCTGCACGCGCAACGAGTATTACGAATTCAAGGCCAGCGCCGAAAAGCCCTCCGACCTGGGTTGCCTGATGGAACACATGGGGTGCAAGGGGACGCAGGTGCACGCCGACTGCAACACGCGCCTGTGGAACGGCGAAGGCTCTTGCACGCGCGGCGGCTATGCCTGCATCGCCTGCACCGAACCCGGCTTTCAGGAACCGGGACACCCTTTCCACGAAACACCGAAGCTCGCAGGCATCCCCATCGGCCTGCCCACCGACATGCCCAAGGCCTGGTTTGTTGCCCTGGCGTCCCTGTCCAAGAGTGCGACGCCCAAGCGCGTCAGACAGAATGCCGTGTCAGACCACCTCGTCATCAAGCCGGCGGTACGCAAGAAGTAAGCGATGCAGCCCGACGACACCACCGCGATGGAACCTCAAGGTACCCCCTCCGCCCCTTCACGGCGCGAGCGGCTGCTCGTGGGGCCCTTCAACCGCGTCGAAGGCGACCTTGAGGTGCAGCTGGAAGTGGAGGATGGTCGCGTCAGGTCGGCCCAGGTCAATGCAACCATGTACCGCGGCTTCGAGCAGATCCTGCGAGGCAAGGCACCGCACGATGCACTGGTGTACGTGCCGCGCATCTGCGGCATCTGCTCGGTCTCGCAATCGGTGGCCGCTGCGAAGGCACTGGCCGACATGGGCCGCATCCACATGCCGCCCAATGGCCAGCACGCCACCAACCTGATCCTGGCCACCGAGAACCTGGCCGATCACCTCACGCATTTCTATCTGTTTTTCATGCCGGACTTCGCCCGGCCCGTTTACGCCGACCGGTTCTGGCATGCCGAGGCCGTGCGCCGCTTCGACCCCGGCATGGGCGAACAGGTCCGTGCGGCCACCGCCGCCCGGCAGCGCTGGCTCACCCTGCTGGGCACCCTGGGCGGCAAATGGCCTCACACGCAGTCGATCGAACCCGGTGGCACCTCGCGCGCCGTTGACGCCGCCGAGCGCATCCGACTGCTGGCACGCGTGCGCGAGTTCCGGGCCTTCCTGGAGCGGCAGCTCTTCGCTGCGCCGCTGGAGTTCTTTGCCGGACTGGACAGCGAATCGGCACTGGAGCAGTGGCACGCCCAGGATCCCTTGGGCGGAGATCTTCGATTCTTCCTCACACTGGCGCGGGACCTTGAGCTCGCTTCCCTCGGGATGGGCCCCGGCATCTATCTGAGTTACGGCGCCTATCCCCAACCCGATGGCAGCCACGCACTGGCGGCCGGTGTCTGGCATTCACCCACCGGAGAACTGGCTCCCGTGAACAGCGCCTCCATCACCGAGGACGCCACCCATGCCTGGCTGGCCGATGACGGCGGGCCGCTGCATCCCCTGGCCGGCATGACCCTGCCGGACGTGAGCAAATCGCACGCCTACACCTGGAACAAGGCTCCCAGACTGGGGGGGCAGGTGCTGGAAACCGGCGCCATCGCCCGTCAGCTGACATCGGCGCACCCGCTCATCGGCCATGCCGTGGCTCGAAGTGGCGGCAACGTCTATACCCGGGTGCTGGCGCGCATGGTCGAACTGGCCCGCGTCGTGATCCTGATGGAATCGTGGTTGCACGCCATCAAGCCCACGCAGGAATTCTGCGTTCCCACCAGGTTGCCCGCCGACGGTCGCGGCATGGGACTGTCGGAAGCGGCACGCGGCAGTCTGGGACACTGGCTGGTGGTGCGCGGCGGCCGCATCGCGAACTACCAGATCGTCGCACCGACGAGCTGGAACTTCTCGCCACGCGATGCCGCGGGCAGGCCCGGTGCCGTAGAAAAAGCCCTGGAAGGTGCGCCGGTGCGCAAGGGGGAGGCAACGCCTGTCGCGGTGCAACACATTGTTCGCTCCTTCGACCCTTGCATGGTCTGCACCGTGCACTGAACAACGCACCATGGGCCAAGCCAGCAACGACAAGACACCACCACCCACCCCGCTGGAAGGCATGGACGAGTCCACCTGGCTCGACGTCATCCAGAAGATGGACGAGGTCTACACCCGCCTGATCAACGACGAGGTGGAGCTGGAGAAGAAGAACGCCGAGCTCGAGCAGTCCCAGCAGTTCATCTTCAGCGTGCTCACGTCGATGTCCGACGTGCTGGTGGTGTGCGACTCCCGCGGACTGATCGAGCAAACCAACGCCGCCCTGTGCGAGCTGGTAGGCAAATCCGAAGAGGAGCTGCGCGGAACCGCCGTGCACACCCTGCTGGCCGACGAAGCCAGTCGGGCACTCGCCAACTCCGCCATGGACCGGGTAGATGCACCTCGCTCGGGCGAGGCCATCGAGCTGAATCTGCTGGATGCACAAGGCAACACCGTATCGGTGGACGCCAACTGCACGCCACGCATCGGCAGCAACGGCCGTCGCGTGGGCACGGTCTGGGTCGGCCGGCCGACCGCCGAACTCAAACGCGCGTACCACGAGATGCGTGCGGCCCATGACGCCCTCAAGCGCACCCAGCAACAGCTGCTGCACTCCGAAAAAATGGCGTCCCTCGGGCAGCTGGTCGCCGGTGTCGCGCACGAGCTGAACAACCCGATCAGCTTCGTGCTGGGCAACGTCCATGCCCTCAAAAAGTACGCCGACCGGCTACAGACCTACCTGCAGGCCGTGCATGCCCGCGCGCCCGAACCCGTGCTGCAGGAAATGCGGCAGAAGCTGCGCATCCAGCACCTGCTCGACGACCTGCCCTCGCTGATCGAAGGCACCCTGGAAGGCGCCCAGCGCACGGCCGACATCGTGCACGCCCTCAAGCGGTTTTCCGCACGCGACTCCGAGGAGCGCTCACCGGTTGACCTCATCGGGATCATCGACCGTTCCATCGACTGGGTGCGCAAGGGCCGCTCGGCATCCGTGGACATCGTCTGGGAGCCGGGATCGCCCTGCATGGTCATGGGCAATGCCGGGCAGATCCAGCAGGTCCTGATGAATCTGCTGCAGAACGCCTATGACGCCGTCGATGCCTTCGACTCGCCGCGCCTGTGGATCGCGGTGTCATGCCACACCCCAGGCATGGCCTGCACGACCATCCGCGACAACGGCCCGGGCATCCCCCAGGAGAACCTGTTGCGTGTCTTCGACCCCTTCTTCACCACCAAACCGGTGGGCAAGGGAACCGGCCTGGGCCTGTCGATCAGCTACGCCATCGTCGAGCAGCACGGCGGTCGCCTGAGCGCCCGCAATGCGCCGGAAGGCGGAGCGGAGTTTCTGCTGGAGTTGCCTCTGGCCTAGCCTGCCCAAAAATCAGGCAGTTCCAGCGCAACCCCAGTCACAGCGCACCCTTCGCGCGATTCCCCAAGCTTATCCCCAGGCTCTTCCACAATAACGGTGGATAGCTTTTCGCGACGGGATCGGCTCCTTCATGTGAGATCGTCTGGTGATCAACTCCTCCCTGTTGCAGGCCTACACCTGATCAACCTCGGCAGCTCGAGCAAGGTGCTCCGCCCCCCTGGCATCGCCCTCCCGAAAACTGCCATAGACCAGTGGCAACACCAGCATTTCGCGTCGCGCCTTTGCAATTCGCGGCGACCCATCTGCGATTCGTCGCAAGTCCGTGGCACCAGCGGCACCGCTGCGCGACAGTGCGGCTCCAGAACTTCACCGGAGCCCACCATGCAAATGACACCCCTGATCGCCGTTCACATGACCGCTGCCGTCGCGGCGTTGGTCATCGGCCCTGTGGCCCTCTGGACCCGCCGAGGGCACCTGCAGCGCCAGGCGGGCCAGCGCCCTCGCCTGCATCGTGCAGCGGGCTATGCCTGGGTCACGCTGATGTTGATCACGGCCATCTCCGCCATCTTCATCCGCGACTTCAAGCTGCCCAACATCGCCGGCTACACCCCGATCCACATCCTTGTACCCATCGTCTTCGGCAGCCTCTTCTTCGCCTTTCGCGCCCTGCTGCAAGGCAACGTGAAGCGCCACCGCCGCGCCATGGTGCTGCTCTATGTCAGCGCTTGCCTGGTGGCCGGGGGCTTTACCTTGCTGCCCGGTCGTTACCTGGGCGACCTGATCTGGCATCAAGGGCCCATCCCGGTCTGAGTACCTCCTGATCGCTTCAACCGGAGTCCAACATGAAAACGTCCCACATCATCCACGACCGCATCGAACGCCGCGTACGCCGCCGCGCTGGCGCTCGCATGGGTTGGTATTTGCATGCCCTCGTCTATCTGGCGGTCAACATCGTCCTCGCAGCGCTCTCCCTCTCCAGCGACCGGCACTGGGCCATCTACCCGGCTTTGGGCTGGGGTCTGGGCTTGCTGATCCACGGACTCGTGGTCTGGTTGGTACTCGGTGGTGGCGGCCTTCAGGAGCGCCTGGTGGCTCAGGAGCGCGAACGTCTGCTGCGGGATCACAGCACGTGAGGCTCCGTGGCGGCCTTTTGCTGGGGCATACTCGCCGGATGCCGCCGCTCAAGCTCCGCGCCATTGCCCACCGTGCCCTGGTCGTGCTGGTGGTCAATACCGTCATTGCGCTTTTTATTAGGCTCTGTCACCTAATCGTGTTGTAGAAAGCCCGAATCCGGCCATCACATAGAGGAACTGGCCTTGACGCGCGGTCTGGATATGGCGTCTCGGAGGAACTCTCCAGGGGCGCGCACCCAGCCGGTT
>JAEZLX010000238.1 GCA_023415035.1 Pseudomonadota bacterium
GGACAGGGCCGCCAGAGCGGCCTGTGGTCATGTTCAGGCCGTCTCGGCCAGGCGCTTTTCCAGCGCGTCCTTGGTCTGCACCAGTTCCTTCGGCAGGTGGTAGGCCAGCTGCTCGAAGTGGGCATCGTGCAGCTTGAATTCGGCTTCCCAGGCGGCCTTGTCGATGTTGGTGACCTGCTGGAACTGCTCGGTGCTGAAGCTCAGGCCGGTCCAGTTGATCTCTTCGTACCTGGGGGCGACGCCGAACAGGGTGTCCTGACCCTGGGCCTTGCCCTCGATGCGGTCGATCATCCACTTGAGCACGCGCATGTTGTCGCCGTAGCCGGGCCAGACGAACTTGCCGTCGGCGTCCTTGCGGAACCAGTTGACGCAGAAGATCTTGGGCAGCTGGTGGCCTTGGGCCTGCAGGCGGGAGCCGGTGTTCAGCCAGTGCTGGAAGTAGTCGCTCATGTTGTAGCCGCAGAACGGCAGCATGGCGAACGGGTCGCGGCGCACCACGCCTTGCGCACCGAAGGCGGCGGCGGTGGTCTCGGAGCCCATGGTCGCGGCCATGTAGACGCCTTCGGTCCAGTTGCGCGCCTCGGTCACCAGAGGCACGGTGGTCGAGCGGCGGCCGCCGAAGATGAACGCGTCAATGGCCACACCGTTGGCATCGTCCCACTGCGGGTCGAGCGCCGGGTTGTTGGTGGCGGCCACGGTGAAGCGCGAGTTCGGATGCGCGGCCTTGGTGCCTTTTTCCTTGGCGATGGCCGGGGTCCAGTCGTTGCCCTGCCAGTCGATCAGGTGATCGGGCACGACGCCGGTGTCCTTTTCCATGCCTTCCCACCACACGTCGCCGTCGTCGGTCAGCGCCACGTTGGTGAAGATCACGTCGCGATTGAGCGAACGCATGCAGTTGGGGTTGGTGTGCAGGTTGGTGCCCGGGGCGACGCCGAAGTAGCCGGCTTCGGGGTTGATGGCGTACATGCGGCCATCGGCGTGCGGCTTGATCCAGGCAATGTCGTCGCCGATGGTGGTCACCTTCCAGCCGGCGAAAGCCTGCTCGGGCGGCACCAGCATCGAGAAGTTGGTCTTGCCGCAGGCGCTGGGGAAGGCGGCGGCGACGTGGTATTTCCTGCCCTCGGGGCTGGTGACGCCCAGGATGAGCATGTGTTCGGCCAGCCAGCCCTGGTCGCGACCCATGGTCGAGGCGATGCGCAGGGCCAGGCACTTCTTGCCCAGCAGGGCGTTGCCGCCGTAGCCGGAGCCGTAGGACCAGATCTCGCGCGTTTCGGGGTAGTGGACGATGTACTTGGTGGTGGGGTTGCAGGGCCAGGCGGTCTGGTCCTTCTCGCCCTCGGCCAGCGGCGCGCCCACGGTGTGCATGCAGGGCACGAATTCGCCGTCGGCACCCAGCACGTCGTACACGGCCTTGCCCATGCGGGTCATGAGCTTCTGGTTGACCACCACGTAGGCGCTGTCGGTCAGCTCCACGCCGATGTGGGCGATGTGCGAGCCCAGCGGACCCATGCTGAAAGGCACCACGTACATGGTGCGGCCCTTCATGCAGCCTTTGAAAAGGGCGTTCTCGCCGTTTTGCAGGATGGCGCGCATTTCGGACGGGGCCATCCAGTTGTTGGTCGGTCCGGCGTCTTCCTTGTTCTCCGAGCAGATGAAGGTGCGGTCCTCCACGCGGGCCACGTCCGACGGGTCGGTGCGGGCCAGGAAGCTGCCGGGGCGCTTGGCCGGGTTGAGCTTGATGAAGGTGCCGGCATCCACCAGTTCCTGGCAGAGGCGGTCGTACTCCTCCTGGCTGCCGTCGCACCAGACGATCTGGTCGGGCTGGCACAGTGCCGCCATGTCGGCGACCCAGGCAATGAGCTTGGCGTGTTTCACATGGGCGGGCACATTCAGGTTCAGGCCCTGCATCGTGGGAGAGTTCATCGGTGGGACTCCGGAGTTGAAACTGGCGGGCACGGAGATACCAAAAGCCGCCTGCACGCAAGGTGGACAGGCGGCCAGGTGAGTCTCCGGGCGGAAACGGTCGGTCGGCGGCAGGGTCGCTCGTGCGGAACGTGTGGACGCAGACGCTCGACAGCAGGCGCGTGACGCCTGGCTGGTGCCCCCCGGGCCGGCCATTGCTGGAATTCTATGAAGGGGGGGATGGAAGTTACAGGCTTGGTACATGCAAAACTTGCATGACCTGATGCGGCACCAAGCTGGTGCGCGGGGGGCCTGCGCCGTCCGGACGAAAGAAAGGCCGGCCCCCTGTGCGGGATGGCCGGCCCTTGTGCGGGCGGGAGCCTGTCTGCCGTTCTCAGGCCATGAACACGGCGATGAAGGCCAGCAGGAACATCAGCACGGCGCCGGCGGCGGGCAGCACGATCGGCATCAGGGGCGTGATGGCCTCGATGACATCTTCGGGTTGCTGCGTGTGGTCGGTGGTCTGAGGGGACGACATGGCTGTACTCCGGATATTGATGTGTTTGGGCGGATTCTAGGCCAGAAGCCCCTGTCGCCCAACAGGGGCCGCCCCAACACCCGCCCGCGGGTATGGCATCAGTCCTTGCGCAGGCGCGATAGCCAGTGCTCCATCAGCTTGCCCGCCGCCTCGCGGCCACCCAGGCCGAAGGACAGCGCCACCGCCACGGCGATGGCACCCAGCGTGAGGCCGAAGGCCAGGTTGACAATGTCGTCGGCGATGCCCATGGCGCGCAGGCCCATGGCCACCACCAGCGCCAGGATGGCAAAGCGGGCGATGCGTGCCAGGCCCTTGCTGTTGGGCCCGGCGGCCCGGTCGATGGCCGTGAAGGCCACGTTGGCCAGCCAGAAGCCGATGATCAGGATGGCCGAGCCCAGCAGGATGTCGCCACCGAAGCGGATGAAGGTTTCGACGATGCTGCCGACCTGGTGAAAGCCCAGCTGGTTGGCGGCCTCGACGGTGGCGAACAGCATGGCGAAGAACAGCGCCACGCGGCCAACGAAGGTCGAGGCGCTGACCTGGCTGAAGGCGTGGCCGAGGCCAATGCGGGCGGGCAGGGTGTCGAAACCCAGCGTGGCCAGCAGGCTGGCCAGCAGGCGGCTGGCGAAGGTGGCCACCAGCCAGGTCACGACGAGGATCAGCGCTGCCGCGATCAGGTGGGGCACGGCGGCCAGGATCATGCCCAGCATGTCGGTGGCCGGCCTGGAGATGGCCTCGATCTTGAGCGCGTCCAGCGCGGCGATCAGCGAGGGCACGAACACCACCACGAACACCAGCATGCCGGCCACGCCGGACAGCCGCACCGTCTCGCCGATGCCGGCGCGCTGGCCGATCTTGTCGATGCCGGCGGTGCGGCTGAGGTTGGTGGTCAGGTTGCGCAGCACCGTGGCCAGGATCCAGCCCACGCCGCCGATGACCAGCGCGGCCACGGCGTTGGGCAGCATGTCCAGCGCCTTGGTCAGCATCTGCGTCAGCGGATCCAGCAGGCCGCGCAGGCCCAGCGCGCCCAGGATCGCGGGCACGAACAGCAGGATCACGAGCCAGAACAGCGCGCCCGCGAGGCTCTCCCCGATGGGGGCCATGTCCGCGTGTTCGGAAAGCTTCTCGTCCAGCGTGGTGCGGTCCAGGAGCTTTTGAGACACCATGCGCACGATGCTGGCCAGCAGCCAGGCCAGCAGCGCCAGTGCCAGACCGCCCAGCAGGCGGGGGGCGTATTCGAACAGCTCTGTGGTGAAGGCGGTGAAGGGGCCGGAGACCGTGGCCAGGTCGAGCGAGTTGAACACCGCGACCAGGGCGAACAGCAGCACGACCCAGAACAGGCCCAGGCCCACGGCGCCCTCGATGTCGACCCTGGTGCCGGTGAGTCGCACGAAGCGCTCGTTGACGCTCAGGGCTCCGAGGCTGCGTCGGGCGCCGGCGCGCACGAGCACCGCAATCACCCAGCCGAGGATGAAGATGCCCAGGGCGCCGAGCAGTTGGGGAATGTGACCGCCCAGCGTGCTCTGCAGGGACTCCCATAGCGTGTGCATGTTCATGCTGCTTTCTCCTCATCGAGAGTGGACACGGGACCATCATGCGAACGGGGGTGCGCGGCGTCAACCCGTGCAGGTGCGTTTGTGGCCCTTGATGGAAGTTGCCGGCCCGATTGAGGGAAAAGCGCACCGGATGCGTGAACAAGCACACATTGGCCAGGCGCTTTCACGCTGTCGCGAGGGTGTCAGCAGGGCACGCCCGCATAGGTTTTTCCCCAGTAGGCGATGCGCGATGCCCGGACGTACGATGCATCGCAACAAAAAACAGGAGACGCGGGCGGCAGCCACGAGACAGTCATGGCCGGCCAGCCAGCGACACCATCGCCGTAAGGAGCGGCGCAGGCGCCATGAGCGACGTCATACTCGAGACACGCCACCTGACCAAGGAGTTCAAGGGCTTCACGGCGGTCAGCGATGTGAATCTGGCCGTCCGGCGTGGGAGCATCCATGCGCTGATCGGACCCAACGGGGCGGGCAAGACGACCTGCTTCAACCTGTTGACCAAGTTCCTGGAGCCGACCTCCGGTACGATCACCTTCAACGGCACCGACATCACGCACGAGCGGCCGGCGCAGATCGCACGCCGCGGCGTGATCCGCTCTTTCCAGATCTCGGCCGTGTTCCCGCACCTGACCTTGCTGGAGAACGTGCGCCTGGGCCTGCAGCGCAAGCTGGGCACCTCCTTCCATTTCTGGCGCAGCGAGCGCTCGCTCGACCAGCTCAACGACCGCGCCATGCAGCTGCTGGGCGAGGTCGGGCTGGCCGAGCTGGCCGACGAGGTCACGGTGAACCTGCCCTATGGCCGCAAGCGCGCGCTGGAGATTGCCACCACGCTGGCGATGGAGCCCGAGCTGATGCTGCTGGACGAGCCCACGCAGGGCATGGGTCACGAGGATGTCGACCGGGTGACCCAGCTGATCAAGAAGGTCTCGGCAGGCCGCACCATCCTCATGGTCGAACACAACATGAAAGTGGTGTCCACCATCGCCGACTGCATCACGGTCCTTCAGCGCGGCGCGGTGCTGGCCGAAGGCTCGTACGACGAAGTGTCCGGCAACCCCCAGGTGATGGAGGCCTACATGGGCACCACCGACGGCGAACTCCAGGGAGCGCACTGACATGGCCGGCACGCCCGCATTGGAAATCAAGGATCTGCAGGCCTGGTACGGCGAGTCCCACGTGCTGCACGGCGTGGACCTGGTGGTGCAGCCAGGCGAGGTGGTCACGCTGCTGGGGCGCAACGGCGCCGGTCGCACGACCACGCTGCGCGCTATCCTGGGGCTGACCGGCACGCGCAAGGGCAGCATCCGCATCAACGGCCACGAGACCATCGGCCTGCCCACCTACAAGATTGCCCACTACGGCATCGGCAACTGCCCCGAGGACCGCGGCATCTTCGCCAGCCTGTCGGCCGAGGAGAACCTGATGTTGCCGCCAGCCCTCAAGGGAGGCGACGCCGGCATGAGCGTGGACGAGATCTACGCCATGTTTCCCAACCTGGCCGAGCGCAGGCAGAGCCAGGGCACGCGGCTGTCGGGTGGCGAGCAGCAGATGCTGGCGGTGGCGCGCATCCTGCGCACGGGCGCGCGGCTGCTGCTGCTGGACGAGATTTCCGAGGGCCTGGCGCCGGTGATCGTGCAGGCGCTGGCCCGCATGATCAACACGTTGCGCGCCAAGGGTTACACGATCGTGATGGTGGAGCAGAACTTCCGCTTCGCCGCGCCGCTGGCCGACCGCTTCTATGTGATGGAGCACGGCCGCATCGTGCTGCATTTCGGTGCCGACGAACTGCAGCAAAAGATGCCATTGCTCAATGAACTGCTGGGCGTCTGACGCCCGCTCCACGGGTTCCCTTCCCACTCACCACCAAAGGAGACGTTTGCCATGAAAAGAAAGCTCACTGCCATCGCCATGGCGGCCGGCGCGCTGGTATTGGCCACTGCGGCCCACGCCCAGGTCAAGATCGGCCTGATCACGGACATGTCCAGCCTCTACTCCGACGTGGAAGGCAAGAACGGCGCGCTGGCCATCCAGATGGCCATCGACGATTTCGGCGGCAAGGCGCTGGGGCAGCCGATCGAGCTGATGACGGCCGATCACCAGAACAAGGCGGACATCGCGGCGAGCAAGGCACGCGAATGGATCGACACGCAGGGCCTGACCATGGTGTTCGGCGGCACCAACTCGGGTGCGGCACTGGCCATGGCCAAGGTGGCGCAGGAGAAAAAGCGTGTCTATTTCAACAACGGCGCGGCCAGCTCGGCGCTGACCAACGAGCAGTGCTCGCCCTATACCGTGCACTACGCCTATGACACCGTGGCCCTGGCCAAAGGCACAGGCGCCGCGGTGGTTGACCAGGGCGGCAAGAGCTGGTTTTTCCTGACGGCCGACTACGCCTTCGGCCACGCGCTGGAGGCCGACACCAGCCGCATCGTGAAGGAAAAGGGCGGCACCGTGGTGGGCGCCGTGCGCACGCCGCTGAACGCGAGCGATTTCTCGTCCTTCCTGCTGCAGGCACAGAACTCCAAGGCACAGATCCTGGGCCTGGCCAACGCGGGTGGCGACACCATCAACTCGATCAAGGCGGCCAAGGAGTTCGGCATCGACAAGTCGATGAAGCTTGCCGGTCTGCTGGTGTTCCTCTCGGACGTGCACAGCCTGGGCCTGCGCAACACGGGCGGCCTGCTGCACACCACGAGCTGGTACTGGGACCTGAACGACGAGACGCGCGCCTGGGCCAAGCGTTTCTTTGACAAGACCAAGCGCATGCCGACCGACGTGCAGGCCGCCGACTACTCGGCCACCATGGCCTACCTGAAGGCCGTGCAGGCCGCCGGGACCACGGACGCCGACAAGGTGATGGAAGAGCTGCGCAAGATGACCATCAACGACTTCTACACCAAGAACGGCAAGATCCGCCCGGACGGCCGCATGGTGCACGACATGTACCTGGTCGAAGCCAAGCAGCCCTCGGAGTCCAAGGGGCCGTGGGACTACCTGAAGGTGGTCAAGACCCTGCCCGGCGACCAGGTCTACACGACCAAGGCCGAGAGCAAGTGCGCCCTCTGGAAGTGAGCGCCTGAGCTGACCTGATCCCGACGCCGTCCAACACCATTGCCTATGTCGATCTCGATGCCCGCCTTGCTGAGCCAGCTCCTTCTGGGGCTGGTCAACGGCTCGTTCTACGCCATGCTCAGTCTGGGCCTAGCGGTGATTTTCGGGCTGCTCAACGTCATCAACTTCGCCCACGGGGCCCTCTTCATGATGGGCGCCGTGCTGACGTGGATGGCGATGAACTACTTCGAGGTCAACTACTGGGTGATGCTGGTGGCGGCGCCGGTGATCGTGGGCGCCTTCGGCGTCCTGATCGAGCGCCTGCTGCTGCGCTGGATCTACAAGCTCGACCATCTCTACGGCCTGCTGCTCACGCTGGGGCTGACGCTGCTGATCGAAGGCCTGTTCCGCTCCGTGTACGGCGTCTCGGGCCTGGCCTATGACACCCCCGAGGCGCTCTCGGGCGCCTTCAACCTCGGCTTCATGATCCTGCCCAAGTACCGGGCCTGGGTGGTGGTGGCCTCGCTGGTGGTGTGTGTGGCCACCTGGTACGCGATCGAGAAGACGCGCCTGGGTGCCTACCTGCGTGCGGGTACCGAAAACCCGCGTCTGGTCGAGGCCTTCGGCATCAACGTGCCGCTGATGGTGACGCTGACCTACGGCTTCGGCGTGGGCTTGGCGGCCTTCGCCGGCGTGCTGGCCGCGCCGGTCATCCAGGTGTCCCCGCTGATGGGGCAGAACCTGATCATCGTGGTGTTCGCGGTGGTCGTGATCGGCGGCATGGGCTCGATCATGGGTTCCATCGTCACCGGCCTGGGCCTGGGGATCATCGAGGGCCTGACCAAGGTGTTCTATCCCGAGGCGTCATCCACCGTGGTGTTCGTGATCATGGTGATCGTGCTGCTGATCCGCCCCGCCGGCCTGTTCGGCAAAGAGAAATGAGCGAGGGGCCGCACACCATGAATGCCAAGAAACTCTCCTACTTCTGCTACGGTCTGCTCCTGCTGTGCCTGCTGGTGGCCCCGTTCATGGGCGCCTATCCGGTGTTCGTGATGAAGCTGATGTGCTTCGCGCTGTTTGCCTGCGCCTTCAACCTGCTGCTGGGCTATACCGGGCTGCTTTCCTTCGGCCACGCGGCCTTCCTGGGCGGGTCGGCCTACATTGCGGGCCACTCGATGAAGATCTGGGGCGTGACGCCCGAGATCGGGCTCGTTCTGGGCACGGCCACGGGGGCGCTGCTGGGCTGGCTGTTCGGTGTGCTGGCGATCAGGCGCCAGGGCATCTATTTCTCGATGATCACGCTTGCGCTGGCGCAGATGGTGTTCTTCATCGCGCTGCAGGCGCCTTTCACGGGCGGCGAGGACGGCCTGCAGGGCGTGCCGCGCGGCAAGCTGCTCGGTGTGCTGGACCTGAGCAGCGACCTGACCATGTACTACGTGGCGTTGGTTATCGTGGTGGCGGCCTTCCTGCTGATCGCGCGCACCGTGCATTCGCCTTTTGGGCAGGTGCTCAAGGGCATCAAGGAAAACGAGCCGCGCGCCATCTCGCTGGGCTATGACGTGGGCCGCTTCAAGCTGCTGGCCTTCGTGATTTCCGCGGCGCTCTCGGGCCTGGCCGGCTCGCTCAAGACGCTGGTGCTGGGCTTTGCCTCGCTGACCGACGTGCACTGGTCGTCCTCGGGTTCGGTGATCCTGATGACGCTGCTGGGTGGCATGGGCACGCTCTCGGGCCCGCTGGTGGGCTCGGCGGTGGTCGTCGCGCTGGAGAACAAGATCGGCGAGCTGGGCATGATGCTGGCCCGCCTGACCGGGGTGGAGTGGTTCTCCACCCTCGGCGAATCGGTGACCATCGTCACAGGCCTGATCTTCGTGATCTGTGTGCTGGCCTTCCGGCGCGGCATCATGGGCGAGATCATCGCCTGGCTGGCCCGGCGACGCAGGCCCGGCCAGGACTGAATCCCGGCCGGCCCAGCCCTGGTCGTCATACCACGGCGGCCTCGAAACCGGCGGCCCGCAGGGCCTGCAGCACCTGCTGCACGTGGTCCGGGCCGCGCGTCTGCAGCACGAGTTCGATGGCCACGTTCTGCGCTGCCAGCAGCGTGAAGGCGCGCTGGTGGTGCACCTCGTCGATGTTGGCGCCGGCCTCGGCGACGACGGCCGTGATGCGGGCCAGGTTGCCGGGCACATCGCGCACGCCCACCTGGATGCGCGTGAGGCGGCCGGCACGGACCATGCCGCGCTCGATGATGGACGCCAGCAGCAGCGGGTCGATGTTGCCGCCGCTGAGAACCAGGCCCACCTTGCGGCCGGCAAAGCGATCGGGGTGGCGCAGCAGTGCCGCCAGGGCGGCAGCGCCCGCGCCTTCGACCAGGGTTTTCTCGATCTCGAGCAGCATCACGATGGTCTGCTCGACGTCACCTTCGTCCACCAGCAGCACGTCGTCCACACGCTCGCGCACGACGGCCTTGGTGAGCGAGCCCGGCGTGCCCACGGCGATGCCTTCGGCGATCGTGCTCTGGCCCATGGGCCGCTGCTCGCCCTTGACCACGTTGAACATCGACGGAAAGCGTTCGGTCTGGATGCCGATGATCTCGATGTCGGGGCGCAGCGCGCGCGCCACGGTGGCCATGCCCGCGATCAGGCCTCCGCCGCCGATGGCCACCACCAGGGTGTCCAGCCCGGGCTGATCCTGCAGCATCTCCAGCGCCACCGTGCCCTGGCCCGCCATGATGGCTTCGTCGTCGTAGGGATGGACGAACACCAGGCCTTGCCGCTCGGCCAGCGCCCGGGCATGGGCCCGGGCTTCGTCGAGGGTGTCGCCATGCAGCACGACCTCGGCGCCGAAGCCGCGCGTGCGCTCGATCTTCACCCCGGGCGTGAAGCGCGGCATGACGATCACCGCGCGGATGCCCAGGCGCTGCGCGTGGTAGGCCACGCCCTGCGCATGGTTGCCGGCGCTCATGGCGATGACGCCGCGCGACCGTTCGTCGGGCGACAGCTGCGCGAGCTTGTTGCAGGCGCCGCGCTCCTTGAACGAGGCGGTGTACTGCAGGTTCTCGAACTTCAGGAACACCTCGCAGCCGGTGATCTGGGACAGCGTCTTCGAGGCGACGCATGGGGTGCGCAGCACCTGATCGGCCAGGCGAGAGGCCGCCGCTTCGACATCTTGAATCGTGATCATGTTCCTGATTGTGCGCAGTTTCGATGGCTTCCGGCAGACAGCATCCCTGCGGCCCGTCGGGTCCGGACGGAGACATCTTCCACGACGCCCCCAGCTGCGTTATGGTCTGCCCAGAAACGAAGGGGTATCGTGCCCCGCGTCACGGACACGGCACTTTGCCAGGAGGTTCCGCATGGGCAAACGCACGTTGTCGATCGATGGCTCCGCCGAGCGGGGCACCGGGGCCGCCCGCATGACACAGGAGTGGCGGGACGGGCGCACGCTGCTGGGGGATGCGCGTGTGTTCGTGCCGCCCGGCCTGCGTCACGCCCCGGTGCTGGACCTGATGTGTTCGCATTTCGTGCTGGTCCTGGCGGCGCGGCAGGGGCCACGCTTCAACGTGCGGCGTGACCTCAACACCCTGCTGGCGCTGGCCGGCCGGCACCTGGTGTGGCCGCACACGGTGCTGTCCCGCCTGCGCGAATACCTGGGCCGCCGCTGCAAGGACAACGAGCTGTGGGGCGGCCACGAGCAACTGTCCACCGCGGCCTTCATGGAGCGCTACGGCGTGTGGCGCGGTCCTTACGAGGAGGGGACGCTGTTCTTCTATCTCGACGAATACGCCAAGGAGGCGCCGCGTGACCTGCTGTCGGTGCTGGCGGCCACGGGCGAGTGGCTCTCGCAGGCGCTGAAGAAGCAGTCCACGCTGGTGGAGAAGAACATCGACGCGCTGGCCAACCTGCTGCAGCTCAACCGTGCCGAGCGTGCGCTGCTGCTGTACGGCACGCTGGCGCGCTACCAGCGCGACCTGCGTTCCATCCTGGTGGAGTTCAAGGTCAACAACGCACCCGAGGCGTATGCGGCGCTGGCCGACGTGGCCGGTGTCAAGGCCAGCGAGGTGGGCGAGGCGCTGCGCGCCGGCTCCCGCCTGGAGCGCATCGGCATGGTGGAGAACCTGATCTCCGAGCACAACATCACCGACCTGGCCGACCTGATGAAGGTCAGCGAAAAGCTGCCGCCGGTGCTGATGCGCGAGTACCGCAGCGAGAGCGAGCTGATGGCCGTGTTCACGCGGCCGGCGGCGCGATCGTCGCTGGGCGTGGCCGATTTCGACTATGTGGGCGAGGACGTGCGCCTGCTGGTGGGCCTGCTGCGCGAGGCCGTGGCGCGCAAGGAAACGGGCGTGAACGTGCTGCTGTACGGACCGCCGGGCACGGGCAAGACCGAGCTGGCGCGCGTGGTGGCCGCGGCCGCCGGGCTGGAGCTGTTCGAGGTGGAATACGCCGACCGCGATGGCAACGCGCTCAGCGGGCGCGACCGCTACCGCTCGATGCAGATCGCGCAGGTATTTCTCAAGGGCACGGCACATTCGGCACTGCTGTTCGACGAGGTGGAGGACGTGTTTCCGCCCATCAGCAGCGAGGCGGCGCAGCTTCTGGCGCGCGCCGAGCAGGTGGCCGCGCCGCACAGCCACAGCGTCAGCGGCAAGGCCTGGGTCAACCAGGTGCTGGAGACCAATCCGGTGCCCACGATCTGGGTCACCAACCGCATCGAGCAGATCGACCCGGCCTTCCGCCGGCGTTTTGCCTACCACCTCGAACTCAAGAGCCCGCCGCCCGGCGCGCGCGAGCAGCTGGTGCGCAAGGCGTTCGAGGGGGTGCCGGTCTCCGACACCCTGGTGGCACGCCTGACCTCGCGCAAGGGCCTGACACCGGCGCAGATCCGCACCGCGGTACGTTTTGCCCAGCTGGCGGCCACGCCGGTGAAGTCGCCGGGCCGGCGCAAGGCCACGGCCGCGCCGGTGCTGGATGCGCTCATCGAGCGCCAGCTGCGCAACGCCGACCTGGCGCTGGGCAGGCGCAGCGATGCCGACGCGCGGCCCACGCCCACGCAGTACAGCCTGGACATGCTGAACGTGTCGTCGCGCTACGAGCTGCCGCGCGTGATCGCGGCGCTCAAGGCGCGCGGGCATGGCACGCTGTGCTTCCATGGCGCACCGGGCACCGGCAAGACGGCGCTGGCCGAACACATCGCGCGCGAGCTGGACCGCCCGCTCATGATCCGGCGCGCCAGCGACCTGATGAGCAAGTTCGTGGGCGAGACCGAGCAGCAGATGGCGGCCATGTTCCGCGAGGCCGAGGCCGAAAAGGCCGTGCTGCTGCTGGACGAGGCCGACAGCTTTCTGCAGGACCGGCGCGGCGCTCAGCGCACCTATGAGGTGACCGAGGTCAACGAGATGCTGCAGGGGATGGAGCGCTTTGCCGGCATCTTCATCTGCACGACCAACCTGATGGAGTCGATCGACCAGGCCGCGCTGCGCCGCTTCACCTTCAAGATCCAGTTCAGGCCGCTCACGCCCGCGCAGCGCGAGCGCATGTTCGTGGTCGAGGCGCTGGGCGGCGACGAGGCGGCGCTCACGGACGGTATCCGCCAGCGCCTGGCGCGACTGGACCAGCTGTGTCCGGGCGACTACGCGGCGGTCAAGCGCCAGATGGAGATCCTGGGTGAATCACTGGGCCCCGAGGAGTTCCTGGCGCAGCTGGAGGCCGAGCACCGCATCAAGCCCGAAGTGCGCGAGGCGCGCAGCATCGGGTTCACGCACTGAGCGCCAGTCGCGCGAAGCGCGGCAGCAGCGAGGATGCCTCCGGGGTGGGCTGCACCGCCTCGCGCACCCGCGCGGCATCGATGCCGGACTTGGACAGTGCCGGGGCCATGACGTCGGCATAGGCGCGCATCGCCGGGGCCGAGAACTCGGGATGGAACTGCACGCCCCAGGCACGCGTGCCGAAGCGGAACGCGTGGTGCGGGTCGTGGGCATTACCGGCCAGGGCCTGCGCGCCTTCGGGCAGGCGGCGCACCGACTGCCAGTGCACGGTCTGCGCGGCAAAGCGTGCGGGCAGTTTACCGAACAGCGGGTCGCCGTCTGCCGCGAGCCGTCGTTCGACAAGCGCGGTGCCGATCTCGACGCCCTGCGGGTGGTGCCCCACCTCGCCGCCGAGGGCGTGTGCCAGCAGCTGGTGGCCGTAGCAGATCCCCAGCAGGGGAACGCCGCCGGCCACCGCGGCACGCAGCCAGGGCACCAGCGCCTCGCTCCAGGCCTCGCGGTCGCTGACCATGGCGCTGGATCCCGTGACCACGACGCCGGCAAACGATTGCGGTGCGGGCGGCAGCGGCGCGTCCTGGACGCGCGCGTCGTGGACGATCACCGTGGCGGCGCCTCCGTCGCGCAGGCCGGAATCGATCCAGCGGTCGAAGTCACCGAGCTGTTCGCGGATGGGTGCCGGGGCGGAGCCGGTCTTGAGGATGAGCAGGGGGCGTGACGACGACATGGTTCCGGGATTCTAGGCAGCGGTGCCCGTGGCTCCTTCACGCCAGAAAAACAACCCGTCGCGGGGACGGGTCAAGACGCGGGGGAGGGATGGCCATCCTCAGTTCAGCAGCGCCATCGGCCGGCTGGGCAGTTCTTCGGGGTCGTAGTCGGGGTGGTGGTTGACGAAAAAGTGCAGCTTGTTGTCCAAGCGCGCCACGCGCTCGTGGGCGACGCTTTCGCAGTGGTGGTGCGAGATGAGGTTGAAGACCTTGCCGCGCAGGAACCACAGGTCCTTGGGCTCCATGCAGTTCATCAGCGCGGAGCGGATGCGCTCGCGCGCCGGGTCCTGGATGTCGGCGATGGCGTTGTCGAACTCCTGCACGATGAAGTCCAGGTCCAGGGCGACGGTGTCCTCAAACTGATCTCGGGGCGCTTTCCTGCGCAGCCAGGGAAATCGGAAAAACATGGTGACGCACTCTCAAGTGGCAGGGGCGGGTACCTGCCCGCTTACCTTCGACCATCGGCATGGTCTCCCGCAGCCTTGAGCGTCGATGCACGAAAAAGCGGCACAAAACCGATGAGCGGTCGGCCAGCGACGAACGGTATGCAACGAAGGTTGGCGTCCATGATTTGCCCGTCAGAGGAAGGTACTCACGATGCGCAGGACCTCGTCTCCGTAGGCCTCGCGCTTTTTCTGCCCGATGCCGCTGATGCCCTCGAGGTCGGCATGGCTGCGCGGCATGGCGGCGGCGATCCCGCGCAGCGTCGCGTCGTGGAAGATGACGTAGGCCGGCCGGTTATGCTCGCGCGCCACCTCGGCGCGCCAGGCCTTGAGCGCCTCCAGGC